>JANOTU010000130.1:0-8542 GCA_031416515.1 Hyphomicrobiales bacterium | reverse complement strand
CCGCTGGGCGGGGGCCGGTTGTGGGGGCGGTTCAGCCAGTATCGGTTGGCGCAGAACTCGCTGAACCACCCCCTCATCCGGCGTAGCGCCTGACGGCGCTCCGCCACCTTCCCCCGCAAGGGGGGAAGGGAAGAAGGGGAGGACGCGGGGATATGCTTTGGAATAGGGTTGCCCACACAGGCCCTAAAGTGACAATGTGTGGAGCGGTGGGATGACATCATGAAAATCAGGGACCTCAAGATATTTATTGTTGGCAACCCGCCGCCTGGCTGGGGTGGGCGGTATTTTACCATCGTCAAGCTGACAACGGATACGGGGATAAGCGGCATTGGCGAGTGTTATTGCGCCACTTTCGGCCCCAAGGCGATGACCGCCATGATTGAAGACACCTTTGGGCGCTATGTTGAAGGCATGGACCCGTTCCGGATCGAAGCCCTGTGGCGGAAAGTCTATGGCTCAGGGTTCACCCTGCGCCCGGATGTTTCGTTGATGGGGGTGCTCTCCGGCATCGAGATCGCACTCTGGGATATTATCGGCAAAGCCCTGAACAAGCCGGTCTGTGATCTGCTTGGGGGCAGGGTGCATGAGAAGCTGCGCTCCTACACCTATATCTATCCCGATCTCGCCAAGGGCCAGGATGATTCGATTTACTGGAATGCCGAGCAATCAGCCGAGCGCGCGGCGCAGTATGTGAGCCAAGGTTTCACCGGCATCAAGTTTGATCCGGCCGCTCCTTATTCTTCCTTTGATCCGCGCCAGCCCACGCTTGAGTCGATGGCGCTTTGCGCCAAGTTTTGCAAACTCATCCGCGAAGCTGTGGGCGCGAGCGCTGACTTGCTGTTTGGCACGCATGGACAATTCACCGCTTCCGGCGCCATCCGGTTTGCCAAGCAAATCGAGCCTTATAATCCGCTGTGGTTTGAAGAACCCACACCACCTGACCGCCCGGAGGAAATGGCGCTGGTGGCAAGAGGTACATTTATTCCCATCGCCACGGGCGAACGCCTGACGACAAAATATGAATTTGGCCGTGTGCTGGAACTCCGCGCCGCCTCGATCCTGCAAATGGCATTGGGGCGCGTTGGCGGCATCTGGGAGGCCAAGAAAATTGCCGGCATGGCTGAAGTTTTTTACGCGCAGATCGCACCCCATCTTTATGCGGGCCCCGTGGAGGCCGCTGCAAATATTCATTACGGCGCATCGCTGCCCAATTTCCTCATTCTCGAGTCGATTGAAACTTTCGGCGGCTTTCACGCGGAGCTTCTGGTGAAGCCTATTCGCTGGGAGAATGGCTATGTCATCGTGCCAACTGAACCTGGCCTCGGCATTGAACTGAACGAAGCTGTGGCAATAGCCCATCCTTATACGGGCGAGCGCCTGCATCTTGAAATGATCAATCACCCAGTGGGGTAACATGCGCTACGGCTATATCGGACTAGGCAACCTCGGCGGGAATTTGGCGATGAGCCTGATCCGCAATGGCTTTGATGTCACGGTCCATGAAATTGACCGCACACTGGCTGAGCGACATTTGATGACCGGGGCCAAATGGGCGGACCAGCCCTCAGTACTCGCGGCGGATGTTGATTGCGTCATCACCTGCCTGCCGTCGCCCGCCATTTCCGAGAAAGTCTTGCGGGAAATTCTGAAAACCTTGAAGCCCGGATCGACATGGATCGAAATGTCAACGCTGGGGCGCGATGAGATTATCCGCCTCGGTGAAATCGCCACCGAACACCGGGTCCGCGTCATGGAATGCCCGGTAACTGGGGGTGTGCATCTGGCGGCCAAAGGCAAGATCACCGTGCTGGCGGGTGGTGATGCCGATTTGTTTGAACTGCACAAGCCAGCGCTCAAGGCCATGGGCGGGCAACTGTTTCACATGGGGCCTCTGGGTTCTGCCGCCATCATCAAGGTGATCACCAACATGCTGGCCTTTATTCATCTTGTGGCTGACGGTGAGGCGCTGATGCTGGCCAAAAAGGGCGGGCTGGATCTTGCCCAAGCCTGGGCCGCGATCAAAGCGTCCAGCGGCACCAGCTTTGTGCATGAAACAGAAGGGCAGCTCATTCTCAATGGCAGCTATGATATTGCCTTCAGCATGGACCTGGCGCTGAAGGATTTGGGATTTGCGATGAATTTCGGCAAGGAGTTTGGCGTGCCGCTTGATCTGGCCTCGCTCACCAATCAGACTTTCATCCGTGGCAAGTCAGCCTATGGCGGAACCGCGCAATCAACCCAGATTGTGAAACTGCTGGAAGATGCCCTCAGCACTGAGCTTCGCGCCCCGGGTTTTCCAGCGCGTCTGGAATAAAAATGGCCCCGGAGGTGGGGAACCTCGCGGGGCCTGTCCGTGCTGTTTGCACTTTGCCCTTTCTGTTGGGCGGCTTATTGCGCCGCATAACGGCGCTGCTTTGCTTCCAGTCAGATTCTTTCCGGTCCGGACCATCAGGGGATCAGGAGCCGTTACCGAAAAGTCGCATAGGGGGCATCAATTTTCGAGACCTCTCTATTTCTTGCAGATTTAACTTGGCCCTGCATGGTGCCGCAGTCAAATCACCTTTTGTGTCAGTGACACTCACTCATTTTACCCTTTACAATTTTGGGGATAACAGTTTAGAATTATTCTAGAGTTGAACATGGGAGAACCACAGATGGCTAAAAATCCGACAATGACCACTTCAGCAGGCGCACCCGTGCCTGACAATCAGAATTCAATTACCGCGGGCGCGCGCGGCCCCGTGCTGTTACAGGATTACCAGCTTATTGAAAAGCTGGCCCACCAAAACCGCGAACGCATCGCCGAGCGGGTGGTTCATGCCAAGGGCTGGGGTGCGCATGGCACGCTGACCATCACCAATCCGGAAATTGCCAAATACACCAAGGCCGCCGTGTTCAAAGCTGGGGCCCAGACGCCAATGCTGGCGCGTTTTTCCACAGTGGCAGGCGAATCAGGTGCGGCGGACGCTGAGCGCGATGTGCGCGGCTTTGCGTTGAAATTCTACACCCCGGAAGGCAACTGGGACCTCGTGGGCAACAATACCCCCGTATTCTTCGTGCGCGATCCGCTTAAATTCCCTGACTTCATCCACACGCAAAAGCGTCACCCCCGCACCAACATGCGTTCCGGCGTTGCCATGTGGGATTTCTGGTCGCTGTCGCCTGAAAGCTTGCATCAGGTCACCATCCTCATGTCGGATCGCGGGCTTCCCGTGGCTCCCATGTTCATGAACGGCTACGGCTCGCACACTTACTCATTCTGGAACGACAAGGGCGAGCGCCACTGGGTGAAGTTCCACTTCAAGACCATGCAGGGCCACCAGCATTACACCAATGCCGAGGGCGAGAAGCTGATCGGCCAGACCCGCGAATCCTATCAGGAAGAGCTCTTCGGCGGCATTGAAAAGGGCCAGTTCCCGAAATGGAAGGTGCAGGTCCAGCTCATGCCCGAAATGGACGCCGAAAAGACGTCGTATAATCCTTTCGACCTCACCAAGGTCTGGCCGCACAAGGAATATCCGCCGATTGACATTGGCGTGATGGAGCTTAACCGCAACGCCGACAATTATTTCGCCGAAATCGAGCAAGCGGCATTCTCGCCGTCAAATTCCGTCCCCGGCATTGGCTTCTCGCCTGACAAGATGTTGCAGGCGCGTGTCTTCTCCTATGCCGATGCGCACCGTCACCGCCTTGGCACCCATTATGAGTCAATCCTGGTCAACCAACCCAAATGCCCGGTGGCGCATTATCACCGCGATGGCCAGATGAACGTCTATGGCGGTATCAGGACCGGCAATCCCGACGCCTATTACGAGCCCAACTCGTTCGGCGGCCCAGTTGAGGACAAATCGGCAAAAGAGCCGCCATTGCGCATTTCCGGCGATGCTGACCGCTACAATCACCGCGACGGCAACGATGACTACGTGCAGGTCCGCGCCCTCTTCAACCTGTTCGACGCGGGCCAGAAGCAGCGCCTGTTCAGCAACTATGCCGATGCCATGGGCACTGATCTGCCCACGGAAATCTTTGAGCGCGCCATTGGCCACCTCGACAAGGTGCACCCGGACTATGGCAGGGGCGTTCGCAATGCAGTTGCCATAAAGCTGGCATCCAAGGCCGCAGCGGAGTAAACTGAAACTACAAACTGATTCGGGATCAACAATAACCTCCCGGCGTACCAAACTGGAGGCGGTCAGAAATGCCCGCCTCCTTTTCATTGACTTTGAGGCTTGGACACCCTATCTGCCAACAGGATCAGCGCGCCCCCGGATGTGGCGAGAATGCCCAGGGTGCCCCATTTCTTTTCAATCGCCAGAACGGTCTTTCAATACTTCATGGATTTCTCCGAGCTCGGATTGAGCGAAAAAACCCTCGCAGCGGTCACCGCCGCTGGGTACACAACCCCAACTGCCATCCAGGCTCAGGCCATTCCCCATGCGCTGCTGCGCAAGGACGTGATGGGCCTGGCGCAGACCGGCTCGGGCAAGACGGCGGCCTTTGTGCTTCCCATGCTCACCATGCTGGAAAAGGGCAGGGCGCGGGCGCGAATGCCCCGCACACTTATCCTTGAGCCCACCCGCGAACTGGCCGACCAAGTGCGCGAAGCCTTTGAAACACTCGGCAAGATGCATACGCTCAATGTGGCACTGCTCATCGGCGGGGTGGCATTTGAGCCGCAGGCCCTCAAGATCGACCGGGGCGCTGACGTGGTCATCGCCACGCCCGGCCGCCTTCTTGACCATTTCGAGCGCGGACGCCTGCTGCTCACCGGCATTGAAATGCTGGTCATCGACGAGGCCGACCGCATGCTCGACATGGGATTTATCCCCGACATCGAGCGCATCTGCAAATTGCTGCCCTTCACCCGCCAGACGCTGTTTTTCTCCGCTACCATGCCGAATGAAATCCAGCGCCTCACTGAGGCCTTCTTGCATAATCCGGTGCGCATTGAATCCGAGCGCACATCGTCGACAGCCGAATCAATCGTGCAGCGCTTCGTTGAAGTGCCGCATGATGCCGCGCAAAAGCGCGATGCGCTGCGGAAATTGCTCCGCACCCAGACCAAGATCAAAAACGGCATCGTCTTCGCCAACCGCAAGACCACTGTGGCGCTTTTGGAGAAATCCCTGAAAACCCATGGTTTCAATGCCGGAGCACTGCACGGCGACATGGACCAGTCGGCGCGCATCAAGACCCTGCAAGCATTCCGCGACAATGAGATTACCTACCTTATCGCCTCCGACGTGGCAGCGCGCGGGCTTGATATTCCCGATGTCTCCCACGTCTTCAACTTCGATGTTCCCATTCACGCCGAAGACTACGTCCACCGCATCGGCCGCACGGGACGGGCAGGGCGCGAGGGACACAGCTTCACCATGGCCACGCGCGAGGAAGCCAAATACGTCAAGGCTATCGAGGCCCTGATCAAGAAGGAAATCGAATGGTTTGACTTAGGGGTTGTGGCCGACGAACCGGAAGCCCCGGTCGAGCGGAGACCCCGCCGCGCTGCGCCGAAGCCGCGTGAACCGAAAATCACCGCACCCGTTGCCGAAATGCCCCGTGCGGAACGTAGCGCCCGTCCCGAACGCGCCCCCCGCCCGGAACGCGGTTTCGGCGCTTTACCTGACGCACCCGATACCGGCGGTTTTCACAAAGACAATATGCCAGCCTTCCTGACGCGCTCTTCAAAGAGCGCTTGAATTTCGTGGCTAGCATCCCCCAAACCCCTCTGCTATAGACCGCGCCAATTGCAATGGCCCCATGCTTTAGCGCGCGCGGGCGTGGTGAAATTGGCAGACACGCAGGATTTAGGTTCCTGTGGGGAAACCCGTGGGGGTTCAAATCCCTCCGCCCGCACCAGCGCGCCTTTGTCCGGCCCGAAACGAAATTTGAATGACGAGAGCGAGAAACACAATGCAAGTTACCGAAACACTGAGCTCAGGCCTCAAGCGCGAATTCAAGGTGGTAGTCAATGCCGCTGAGCTTGACAAGAAGCTGAACGCCAAGCTCATCGACATTTCAAAGCGCGCCAACATCAAGGGCTTTCGTCCCGGCAAGGTGCCAGTGCGTCATCTGAAGCGGGTTTACGGCAAGTCGGCCATGGCCGAGGTTGTGCAGAAGACCATTGATGATCACAGCAAGACGGTTCCGAGCGAGCGCAATCTGAAGCCCGCCTATCAACCGGAAGTGAAACTGCCTGAGGACGAGGCCGAAGTTAAGGCCATCATGGATGGCAAGGGCGATCTCTCCTTCTCGCTGGCTTTCGAGGTCATCCCGTCTTTCGAGTTGCAGGATCATTCCGGCCTCGAACTGGTGCGCCATGTGGTGGAAGTGACTGAGGACCACATTGGCGAGACGCTGAAGCGGCTCACCGCCCAGGCCAAAAGTTTTGAGACCAGGGAGGGCGCTGCTGAAAAGGGCGACCGCCTGATGGTCAGTTTTGTCGGCACTGTCGATGGCGAGGTATTCGACGGCGGCACGGCTGACGATGTGGCCCTTGAAATCGGCTCCGGCCAGTTCATTCCGGGCTTTGAGGACCAGTTGACGGGCGCCAAGGCCGGCGATGAGAAGACCGTGAAGGTGACCTTCCCTGAAACTTACGGCGTCAAGGAACTGGCGGGCAAGCCTGCGGAATTTGCGGTCAAGGTGACAGCGGTTGAGAAGCCGGTGGAAGCCGCGATTGATGATGTATTTGCCAAGAAGATTGGCTTTGAGGATCTGGTCAAGCTCAAGGACATGATCAAGTCCAGGGTATCCCAGGAATTTGGCCAGATGACTGTGATGAAGCTCAAGCGCGATGTGCTGGATGCGCTCGACAAGCTTTACAGCTTTGATTTGCCTGAGAAGCTGGTGGAGGCCGAATTCAACGGCATCTGGAAGGCGCTGACCGGCGAGATGAAGCGCGCTGGCAAGAGCTTTGTTGACGAAGGCACCACCGAAGAGGCGGCGGAAAAGGAATATCGTGGCATCGCTGAGCGCCGGGTGCGGCTTGGCCTGGTGCTTGGCACCATGGGCGAGAAGGAAGGCGTGGTGGTCAACGAGCAGGAGTTGCAGCAAGCGCTTCTGGCGCGCGCCCGGCAGTTTCCGGGCCAGGAAAAGCAGGTGTTCGAGCACTACAGCAAGAACACCAGCGCCGTGATTGAACTCCGCGGGCCGATCTTCGAACAGAAGGTGGTTGATCTCATTGTCTCGAAAGCCACGCTCGCCGACAAGTCCGTGACCCGCGAGGAGTTGCAGGCCATGGTGCAGGACGAGGACGAGGATGATCATGCCGGACACGACCATGATCATGACCATCACGGCCATGACCACCATGGCCATGACCACAGCCACCACGACCACGATCATAAGTGATCCGCCACGATTGGGGCTTCCATCCCAGGGGCGGGGCTCCTATTTATGGGTGGACTGATTCAATGAAAGGTTCACATGCGCGATCCCGTTGACTATGCGACCACCGCTTCGTTCTGGCCTTCTGTCATCCAGCAGGAGGCCCGAGGCGAGCGGGTTTATGATTTGCCATCGCGCTTGCTGCGCGAGCGGATCATTTTTATCTCGGGCCCCATTGATGACAATGTGGCGACCTCTGTTTGCATGCAGCTTTTGTTTCTTGAGGCCGATAACCCCAAGAAAGAAATTTCGATGTACATCAACTCGCCGGGCGGCGTTGTGACATCGGGTCTGTCGATTTATGACACCATGCAGTTTATCCGGCCTGTGGTTTCCACAACCGTGATGGGGCAGGCGGCGTCGATGGGATCGTTGCTGCTGGCAGCGGGCCACAAGGACATGCGCTTTGCCCTGCCTAACGCCCGCATCATGGTGCATCAGCCATCTGGAGGATATCAGGGCCAGGTGACCGACATCATGATCCATGCCCGCGAAGTTGAGAGCCTGAAAAAGCGGCTCAATGAGATTTATGTCCTGCATACGGGCAAGGATATCAAGGCCATTGAGGAAGCGCTGGAGCGCGATAATTTCCTCACAGCCGAGGGAGCCAAGGAATTTGGCATTATTGACAAGGTGCTGGAAAAACGCCCCCCTGCCAGTGATTCCAAATAGTTGGCATTTAAGGTTGATTAACCATGCCGCTCCATGCTGAATTGTGTGAAGCGCTGGTGACAACCTGCTAAAGTCTGCAAGCCCAGGGTGCGGACGTATTTTTCAAGGAGCGAGTATGAGCAAGGCAAGCGGCGGCGACAGCAAGAACACCCTTTATTGTTCGTTCTGCGGAAAGAGCCAGCACGAGGTGCGGAAACTGATTGCCGGACCGACTGTGTTCATCTGCGATGAATGTGTGGAACTGTGCATGGATATCATCCGCGAGGAGAACAAATCCTCGCTGGTGAAATCCAAGGACGGTGTTCCAACCCCGCATGAAATCCGCAAAGTGCTCGATGACTATGTCATCGGCCAGCTTCACGCCAAGAAGGTTTTGGCGGTGGCGGTTCACAATCATTATAAACGCCTCAACCACGCCGCCAAGAACAATGATGTGGAACTGGCGAAATCCAATATCCTTCTTGTGGGGCCGACAGGCTCC
>JANOTU010000129.1:0-1849 GCA_031416515.1 Hyphomicrobiales bacterium | reverse complement strand
CGTCCTTCGAGGCTCGCGAAGGCGCTCGCGCCTCAGGATGAGGGGTTGTGGTATTCCTCATCCTGAGGTGCTCGCGCCCTTGCGCGAGCCTCGAAGGACCCTTTACGCAGCCCCGCCCTTGATCCGGTCCCAGAACTCTTTCTGATCGTTGCTGCGTGGGAACGGCGTATCCGGCACGGCCATTCCCATGAACTTGCACAAAGGCTCCCAGCCCTGCTTCACGTCGAACACCAGAAGCCTATCGGCGGGCACTTCCTTCTTCACGGCCTCCTCATTGGCCATGAAGGCCTTTCTGATATCTTCAGGCGCTTGCGGGAAGGTAAAGCCGTTTCGCCCAAGCACGGCGGCGGCCATGGCAAGGAAGGGCCGCATCTGCGGCGGAGCATTGTCCTTGCCCAGCATCAACTTGAATATCGTCTCGGAAAAGCTTGCATACCAGCTCGCAACACTGCGGGTGGAGAGGATCACCTTGGCCGCAGGATAAACCACGATCAGCTCGTGCCAGAAGGCGGCGGTGGGCCAATCGACAGCCGCGTTGTAGCCCTTGTAGGCCGCGTCCCAATCGGGCTTGCCGAGTGCCGCCGCATGCCAGATAGGCACGTTGACGGGCGGATTCTTCAGCACCTCCTCCATGTGGTGGCAGGGGCCAAGGCCCAGCTGCTCAAGGGCCAATTTCAGCGAATAGGTGCCGGTGCGGCCAACGCCTGCGCCAATAACTTTGAGTGTCATGGTGTGCTCCTCCCTGACCCGAGACTGGCATGGAACACGAAGGCTTTCAATGGGTAGCCTTGGAGATAAAGCAGCGCTGTCAAATCGCCGTGATTGATGCGGATGCGGGCGCGCTTCTGCACATGCGGCTTGGCGTGCAGCGCCACGCCAAGGCCCGCTTCCAGCAACATGGGGATGTCATTGGCCCCGTCGCCCACGGCAATGGCGTCAGCTGGATCGGGGGCCAGGCGGCGCAAGGCCTCAACCTTGGCGGCCTCGCCGAGAATGGGTCGGCCCACCTCGCCGGTTAACCTGCCGTTTTCAATGATCAACTCATTGGCCTGGTCCTCATCAAAGCCAAGATGGGCGGCGACCACCGAGGTAAACTGGCGAAACCCGCCCGAGACCAGCGCTGTGCGGCTGCCATGGGCCTTCATGGTGGCCACAAGCGTCGCCCCGCCGGGCATATAGGTAATCCGTTCACGGATGATCTGGCCGATGACCGCCGCATCCAGCCCCTTTAAAAGGCCAACCCGCTGGCGCAGCGCAGATTCGAAATTGATCTCGCCCCGCATGGCGCGCGCCGTGATCGCCTTGATCCGCTCGCCCACGCCCGCCACAACCCCAAGTTCGTCGACGCACTCCTGCTCGATCATGGTTGAATCCATGTCGGCAATCAGCACACTCTTGGCGCGGTTGCGGACGGGAACAATCGCGGCATCGACAGGGTGGCCGCGAAGCTCGTTCACGAATTCGTCCATGCGCGTAAAAACCGGCGCTTCGGCAGCTTCCCCCGGCGCCAACCAAAGCGGCGCATCCCCGCCATGATCGCGCAGCATCTCAACAATCCGGCCCGAGATTGCGCCAGAGCCGGGGGCTGCTATGAGAACGAGAACAGAATCCATATGACAGAAACCTTCAGCAATTTACTTCCTTCCTTCTCCCCTCGCGGGAGAAGGTGGCGCGAAGCGCCGGATGAGGGGGCGGTGAGCCGAGTTCTGCAGGCGGTGGGACTCGGCTCATCGCCCCCTCATCCGGCGCTTCGCGCCACCTTCTCCCGCGAGGGGAGAAGGAAGGAAGTAAATTGCTGAAGGTTTCTGTCATATGGATTCTGTTCTCGTTCTCATAGCAGCCCCCGGCT
>JANOTU010000128.1:0-2225 GCA_031416515.1 Hyphomicrobiales bacterium | reverse complement strand
GCCTGCGGCTAAAGCGCCGTGAAGGGGCAGGGTTTGGCAGCGGTCCTTCGAGGCGTAGCTACGGCGCGAGCACCTCAGGATGAGAGTTATTCCTCATCCTGAGGCGCGAGCCTTTCAGGACGAGGGTTATTTCTCATCCTGAGGCACGAGCCCTTCAGGATGAGGGTTATTCCTCATCCTGAGGAGCGAGCCCTTGCGAGCCTCGAAGGACCGCCGTCGCGCTATATTTTTACCTTGATGCGGCCCTCGACAACAGGGGCCAGTTTTTTGCTGGCGGCGATATAGTCCATCACTTCGCTGGCCATCAGCTTGGCGGCCAGCGTGTCAATCAGCACCTTGGCTTGTCTGAACATGAAATAACCATCGCCGCCGCCTTGCATGTAGTCATTGGTGGCGAGGGTGTATGTGGCGGCCTTGTCGAGGGGGTTGTTCGCCACCATCACCGAGATAACCCGCGTACCTGCGGGCTTGGTGAAATCCGCTTCAACAACAAGGCCAGAGACTTGCGGGAAGCGCCCCGAGCCCTTCTCAACTTCGCTGAAGCCATTCTCCAGGGCGGCCCAAATCGTCTCGCCGGTCACCTCGATTTTCACCGTCTTGCCGCCGAAGGGAAGTTCAGCGAAAATATCCTTGCGGGTGAGCACCGCGCCCGCTGCGTATTCCTTGTTGCCGCGAATGCCGCCGCCATTGGTGAGCGCCATGTCAGCGCCAACAGAAGCCCTCATGGCGTCGGTGATCAGATTGCCAATGGCTGTCTCAGCCCCGCGCACCAGCGCCTTGCGACTGTCAAGGGCTGTTGTTGATGTGCCCACCACGATATCAAGTTCTTTGGAAAGCGTGGCGTTGTATTTATCAACCTCGGCTTGCGTTGCTGGATCAGGCGTCACAGTGGCTGTGTCAATCACCCGAAAATTCGGAAACCAGGTGAGGCTGCGCTTGCCGTCTTTTTCCTGGATATCAATGCTGACATCCACAGCCACAACGTAAGCCGCGTCCGCCATGGCCTCGGCCAGCGCTGTGCGGCCATCATAATAGAGAGTAAGATTGTGGTCATGGCCAGACAGCACCAGATCAAGGGCATGGCCCTCGACCATGGCGAAATCCTGGGCGCGGTCGCTGTGGGTGATACCCACCACAATCTCGGCGCCCTGCTTGCGCAAATCCCTGGCCGCTTCTTCAGCGGTCTCGACTGCGGGGAGAAAATTATAGCCCGGACCTGGGCTGGAAAGCTCCGGCGTATCGTCTTCGGTGATGCCGACAATGCCGATTTTGACCCCGCCCCGTTCGACAATATGGCTGTCGGCGAAACCCGCAACCGCCTTGCCCTTGCCGTCGCGCAGATTGGCGGCAAGCAGCCTGGATTTAAGCCCTTTCATCCGTGTGCGGAATATCTCGGGGCCAAAATCAAACTCGTGGTTGCCGGGCACAAAATAATCTGGAGGAGCCAGATTGAGGAGTGCCACGGTATTGGCTCCCTTGTCGATGCCAGAGAGCAGCGAGGGCGAGAGCATATCGCCCGCATGGGCATAGATCACATGCCCGCCGCGGCCACGCTCTGACTTTACGACGCTATTGAGCCTGGCAAAGCCGCCGCGGCCTTGCGCGTTGGCGTCGAATTCATAAATGTCGCTGGTGAGCAGGAAGGTGATGTTGACCTTCTCAGCCAAGGTTTCGGTTGCGAGCATCGCGGTGGCGAGCAGCGCCGCCATAAGAGTTTTGCGCATGGAAATTCTCCTTTGCTGAAAACAGTGATACCGCAAGACTGTGGCAAACTCACACCAAAAGTCACATGACGCACGGATATGATTTGGCTTGCATCATAGACTTGCGTGATCCATAAAACACCATCGACACTTGGGCCGGAAGATTGGCCGCTGGTCCTCTGGGGCTCAGCACACAGGACTCCTCCATTTATCGACAGCGGGTTCCTTGGTGCGCGGGTGAAGCGATCCCGGGAACTCATTTCGACAACTCTATCTAAAGGACATCCCATGAATACGGGCACAGTGAAGTGGTTTAACGAACAGAAGGGCTACGGATTCATTCAGCCCGACAACGGACAGAAGGACATTTTTGTTCATATTTCCGCTGTCGAACGCGCGGGCTTGCGCTCGTTGAAGGAAGGCCAGAAGGTCTCATTCGAGGTCGTAACCGACAAGCGCACGGGCAAGAGCTCGGCTGGAAATCTCCAGGCTTCGTAATACCGGTTAGATCGCTTCTACCGT
>JANOTU010000127.1:0-2105 GCA_031416515.1 Hyphomicrobiales bacterium | reverse complement strand
TCCCAACATGCACCAGGCGCTGTTTGAAGTGCCAACCTCAGAGCGCCCGCCGGGCACGGTGATGCAGGAAGTGCAATCCGGCTTTGCCATTGGCGACCGCTGCCTGCGGCCCGCCATGGTGGGGGTTGCCAAGGCGGAGGGATGATAAATCCCGCCAATTGACATTGCCGATTTGAAAATGCGCGGCGTTCCGCTATAGTCTGTCAGCATTGGAAGGATCGGACATGGCATCTGTCGTGCGCGTCTCGTCGGTCGAATTTGGCAAGGAAGCGAGCCGCTATGAGGATATGGCGCAGCGCCAGCCGGTGGTCGTCACCCGCGATGGGCACGACCGGACGGTGATGATTTCTGCCGAAGAGTATCTGAGGCTCAAGCGCCGGGAGCGGCGGGTGTTCGCGGCCGGCGAATTGCCGGATGAATTGGTCGAAGCGGTGTCGCTGAGCGAGATGGACCCGCGCCATGACCATCTCAACCGCCTGCTCAATGACTGAAACCGCTTGAGCCTGCCGAAGCCCGAGCCGGGCTTGGTGATCCGCTACTCATATCTCTGGCACCGAGAACACCTGGTGGGCCGCGAGGAGGGAACCAAAGACCGCCCCAGCGCCATCATTCTGGCGCTGTGCGAGGGCGCGGATCCACATGTCGTCGTGGTACCACTAACCCACACGCCCCCCGGCGCGAACGAAAGCGCCATGGAGCTGCCGCTCGCCGTTAAACGTCACCTTGGGCTTGACGGTGAGCGCACGTGGATCATTTTTTCTGAAAGCAATGTTTTCCGCTGGCCCGGTCCCGATCTCCGCCGCATTCCTGGAAAGGGCGATGAAACCGTGGCTTATGGATTCCTGCCGCCCAAGCTGTTCGCCGAACTGCGTCGCCGTTTCATCGAGCGGGATGCCTCCGCCCGCGCTGCGCGGGTACCGCGCAGCGAATAGCAATCGCTCAAGGCGTTGTTTTCGCCTTCCCCAGCGCGTCGCCCAAGATTGCTGCCGCACCCTCAAGCCCGGTGCCGTTGACCACGGTGTTGGGGACGAGCTTGCCCATGAGCGCGACAAGGTTGGGTTCGCGTTCCAATGAACTCAAGACTTTTTCCGGCGCTTGCAGCATGGCCACGCGGTCCTGGCCCAGCACATTGGCTTGCGCCAATTGGCCCTTGGCGATTTCTTCGAGATATTGGCGCTCGGTCCGGCCAAGGGCGGCGCGTTCGGCTTCTTTCTGGATGGCGACCTGAACGGCGATCTGGGCCTCAACGAGGCGCGGCTGCTCGTTGGCCGTGGCTCTGGCCTGTTCGGTTTCGATGCGCTGGGTCTGGGCTTCGGTTTCGCGCTTGTAGGCTTCGCCCAATTGGTCAGCGAGTTGCTGGCGCAAGCGCGCGATCAGGATTTCCGGCGGGATGGCCGGTTCGCCCAGGCGGATTTCCTTGATTTCAACACCGGCCTTGCGGGCTTCGGTTTTGATCTGCTGCTCGATGGTGTCCTCAATGGCTTCGCGGTTTTCGATGAGGTCGAGCACCTTGGTTCTGGGCAACTTGGTATCCGTCGAAGCCCTCAAGCTCAATGCCCGTTATCTGCGGATTTTAATCTTTTACAAAACCACGTTTCGATGTTTCAGAACCTGCACGATATTTTAGTAAGCTGCGCTTGGCGCTCCATGAGGCATCCAGTATATGTTCAAAGCCTCTTACGCGAAACGGACAAGAATTCTTTCAACTGCGGAGAAACCATGCGCGCTGTTCTGCTCAATCCGCCCGGGGGGGCGGGCGAGAATATGATTATTTCCGATGTGCCGAAGCCCTTGGCGGGGCCCGGCGAGGCGCTGGTGGCGGTGGCTTTTGGCGGGTGCAATTTTGCCGACACGATGATGCGGCGCGGGGTTTATCCGCACCCCAAGGGCTATCCCCTGGTGGCGGGGCTGGAGATAGCGGGGCATGTTGTGGGCCTTGGATCTGGGGTTGGTTCGCTGGCGGTGGGAGACAGGGTGGCTGGCTTTTGCGAAGATGCTGGCGGATTTGCGGAATATTGCGCGGTGCAGGCCGAGCGCCTGACGCGCATTCCTGACAGCATCGGGCTGGATGTGGCGGCGGCCTTCTGGCTGCAGGGCCTGACCGC
>JANOTU010000126.1:0-2528 GCA_031416515.1 Hyphomicrobiales bacterium | reverse complement strand
GCTGGTTTGAAACCTATGTTGACGCCTTTCCGCCTGAACTACCCGCCCGGCCCCCAGCGCGGGTGCTGGCTTTTGCCTGGCATTACACGCGGCCCTATGCGGGGCTGCTGGTGGCGTCGATAGCATTCTCAGCTCTGATTGCGTTCATCGAAGTCTATCTCTTTGCTTTTCTCGGCACGCTGGTTGATCTGCTGGGGAGTGCCGACCGCGCCACGTTCTGGGCCACCCATGGGGCCTGGCTGGCCTTTATGGGCGTAATCGTGTTGGTGGTTTTGCCGGGGCTCAATTTCATTTCTGAATCCATATCCCACCAGGGCCTGCGCGGCGGTTTTGCCATGCGCATCCGCTGGCTGGCGCACCGCTATGTGCTGCGCCAGAGCATGGATTTTTTCCACAATGATTTCGCTGGCCGCATCTCCACCAAGGTGATGCAGTCAGCCTTGGGCGTGCGCGATGCGGTGATGAAATTCACCGAGGTGATTGTCTATGTCAGTGTTTATTTCCTCGGCGCCCTCGTTCTGGTGGCGACCAGCGATTATTGGCTGATGCTGCCGATGCTGGTGTGGCTTTCGGGCTACGTCGCCGCTTGCTGGTATTTCGTGCCGCGCATGGGCAAGCTCTCGGAAGCGCAGGCCGACATGCGCTCCATGGTCACGGGCCGGGTGGTTGACAGCTACACCAATGCCTCCACCGTGAAGCTCTTCGCCCATGCTGAGCGCGAAGACCAATACGCCAGGGAGGGCATGGAATGGATGCTGGACAGCGTCAACAAATCCATGCGCATGGCGACATTGATGACCTCGACCCTGCAACTGCTGAGCGGGGTGTTGATTTTTCTGATGTCGGGAATTTCGGTGTGGCTGTGGCAGACGGGAGCCATCACCACTGGCGCCATTGCCTTTTCCATTGGCCTCACACTGCGCATCAAGGCCATGTCGCAGTGGATCATCTGGGAAGTGGCGGGATTGTTCGAGGACATCGGCATTATCCATGACGGCATCGAGACCATTTCGCGCGAGCGCGCCATTCAAGACGTGGACGGCGCCAAGCCGCTTCAGGTGACCCAGGGCGTTATTCAGTTTGACAAGACGCGCTTCAACTATGGCAGGCCCGCCAGTCTTCGCGGCCACGATGTGGTGGACGCATTCTCACTGACGATTTTGCCCGGCGAAAAAGTGGGGCTGGTAGGGCGTTCGGGTGCGGGCAAGTCAACCCTCGCCAATCTCTTGCTGCGCTTTTACGATCTGGAGCAGGGCCGCATTTTGATTGACGGTCAGGATATTTCAAAAGTCACCCAGGATTCGCTCCGCGCCGCCATTGGCGTGGTCACACAAGACACCTCGCTGCTGCATCGCTCGGTCATCGACAACATTCGCTACGGGCAGCCTGACGCAAAGATGGCCGACATCGAGGCGGCGGCGCGGAAAGCCCATGCCGATGAGTTCATCGCAAGCCTCGTCGATCCCAAGGGCCGCAGAGGTTATGAGGCCCATGTCGGCGAGCGTGGTGTGAAGCTCTCCGGCGGCCAGCGTCAGCGCATCGCCATCGCCCGGGTGCTGCTCAAGAACGCGCCCGTTCTGGTGCTCGATGAAGCCACCAGCGCCCTTGATTCCGAGGTGGAAGCCGCCATTCAGGAAAACCTCTACACGTTGATGGAGGGCAAAACCGTGATCGCCGTGGCCCACCGCCTCTCCACCATCGCCGCCATGGACCGCCTCGTCATCATGGACAAAGGCCGCATCGTCGAACAAGGCCCCCACCACGAGCTGCTGCGCCAGGGCGGCCTCTACGCCAGCCTGTGGCAACGCCAGTCCGGCGGTTTTCTGGCGGCGGAAACGCTGGATGCTGCGGAGTGACGCGAATTGGCGTGTGGAAGGTAGTTGCGCAACAGAGGCAGTAGGAAGTCAACAAAGGGCAGCATCCGATTTTTCCAGAAGTTTGTTTCAGGCGTCACCCTGTCGGGCCTGATGGGGTTCCAAGCGAACAGGTTTTACCTTGATGTTCGCTTCATTCTTTTCGGCCTTTGCCAGATCGTAATCCATCTGCATCCCAAGCCATACTTCCGGGCCGCCCCCGAACGCCTTGGAAAGCCGTATGGCCATTTCCGGGCTAATCCCGTTCTTGCCATTGACCAGATTGCTCAAGGTCAAGCGGGTGACGCCCAGAATGTTGGCTCCCTTGGTAATGCTCAGGTCCAAAGGCTCAAGGCAATCCAACTTCACGTGCTGGCCGGGATGGGGTGGATTCTTCATGCGCATAGTGTCGTTCTCCTAGTGGTAGTCGATTAATTCGACATCGCAAGCATCGCCGTCCTCGAAGCGAAAGATCACCCGCCAGTTTGCTCTTACATTGACAGCCCAGAAACCTTTGCGATCGCCTTTGAGCGGGTGAAGACGCAAGCCAGGAACCGCCATGTCCTCCGGAACACTGGATAGATGCAAAGGCGACGCCCAACAATAAGTGAATCAATTCAGAGCCTGTCGATACCCTGCTTCCTCGTATCGCGGGGTTACAGCCCGGGCTTTTTT
>JANOTU010000125.1:0-3504 GCA_031416515.1 Hyphomicrobiales bacterium | reverse complement strand
CATCTAAATACCGCCCGTACGCTTCGACCTAACCTCTCTCCACAAGCCGCGGCTTGATGTCGGGAACGATCAGCTCCTCAAGCTCCAGGCTCTCGATGCGCAGCGCCCGCTTGGCGACTTTGTCGGCGGAAATGCCGAGTTTTTCCAGATCGACATTGGCCGCGCCAAAATGCTTGCGCAAATCGGCGGCGCGCTCGCTGAGGCGGCCTACATCATCGAGAAGCTTTGCAACCTCGATCTTGATCAGGCCCGCCTGCTCGCGCATGGCCACATCCTTGAAGATCGCCTGCATGGTCTGGATCAGCAACATCAGCACGTTGGGTGAGGCGATGATGACGCGCGCCCGGTAGGATTTCTGGATCACGTCCTCGAAATGCTCGTGCAGATCGGCATAGACGGATTCTGAGGGCACAAACATCATGGCGGTTTCATGGGTTTCGCCGGCGATCAGGTATTTCTCGGCGATATCGCGCACATGTTTTTGCACATCCGAACGCAGGCGCGCTTCGCAGCTGCGCCGTTCGGCATCGCTTCTGGCCAGTTTCAGCGCGTTGAAGGCTTCCAGCGGAAATTTGGCGTCGACCACCAGCTGCAAATCTGAATCCGGCAGCTTGATCAGGCAATCCGGGCGCATGCCGTTGCTCAAGGTTGACTGGAATGAATAGGCCCTGGAATGCAAGCCGTCGCGGATGATGGCTTCCATGCGGCCCTGCCCGTAAGCGCCGCGCGTCTGCTTGTTGGCGAGGATGTCTTTGAGGGTCATCATCTCGCCTGAAAGGGCGCTCAAGTTCTTCTGCGCCGAGTCGATCACGGCGAGGCGCTCATAAAGCTGGGTGAGCGAGGCCCCGGTGCGCTCGGTCTGATCGCTGAGGCGCTCATCAAGCGTGCGGGCGAGATGCGACTGGGTGTCGCCCGCCTGCGCGGCGAAATTCCGCAAGGCACCGGCCATTTCGGCAAGGCGGTATTCGAGTTGCGATGAACGTCGCGCCGCAACCATCCGCCACAGAAACAAGCCCACAGCAATTGCCGCCACGATCAGGCCTTGCAAAAGTGTGACCGGCGTGTCGCCGATGCGGATGATGATCTGGTCAAGCTGCATGGCGGCGATCATAGGCTGATTCGCACCGGATCAGAGCGGCCCGCCCACATTCAACAGAACATGGACGGGCCTGTGACCCAAGCTACTCGGGACGGCGACAGGAGCCGCAGGGGCCATTTCTTTCAGCAATGGGGGTCTGGGCAACAAGGCGCTGCCTCACTTCCACCCCCGCTGGACTGAAACGAGGTTGCGCTCCGAAAATGGCCTCAACACGGGCAGAGTGAGGCGATTTCGCGACCATATTCAGGCCGCGTAGCCCTCCGTGGCGCGGACCACCGCATCAATGATGCCTGGCTCGGTGCCCGTGTGGCCGGCATCGGCGACGATGATAAAGTTGGCCTCGCGCCAGGCCCGGTGCAGGGCCCAGGCGGTTTCCATCGGCGTCACCACATCGTAGCGGCCCTGGATGATGGTGCCGGGAATCGACTTCAGGCGGCCTGCATTGGCAAGCAGATAGTCATCGGTTTCGAAAAATCCCTTGTTGATGAAATAGTGGCATTCAATGCGCGCGAAGGCGAGGGCAAAGCTCTCGCCAGCAAAATTTTCAACCCGCGCAGGGTCGGGCAGCAGCGAAAGCATTTCCCCTTCCCATTGGCTCCACGCCCTGGCGCAGGCCAGGGGGTCTGGACCGGTCAGGCGGCGGTGATAGGCTGCCACCATGTCATGGCGCTCGTCCACCGGAATGGGAGCCACGAATTTATCCCACGCATCGGCAAAGAGCGCATTGGCGCCGCGTTGGTAGAACCATTGTATCTCGGAGCGCCGCAAGGTGAATATGCCGCGCACCAAAAGCTCGCTGACGCATTCCCCATGTTTCAGCCCGTAGGCCAGCGCCAGGGTTGATCCCCACGAGCCCCCCACCACCTGCCAGCGTGCGATCCCCAGGTGAAGGCGCAAGCGCTCCATGTCGGCCACCAAATCCCATGTGGTGTTCTGGGCCAACTCGGCGTGCGGCGTTGATTGCCCGCAGCCGCGCTGGTCGAACAGGATAATGCGGTAAAGCTTTGGGTCATGCATCCGCCGCAGAAACGGGCTGATGCCGCCGCCGGGTCCGCCATGCAGCACCAGTGCCGGCTTGCCGTGGGGATTGCCGCTTTCCTCGTAGTAGATTTCGTGAAGGTCTGAAACTTTCAGGCGTCCGCGTGAATAGGGCTGGATATCAGGATAAAACACTCGACGTTCCGTCATCAAGGGGTCCATTTCTGCAATGTATTGAGGAATATCATTCAGTTGTTCTGACTTCCGCAATTGTATAGAGTTGTTGACGCGCACAATACGTGTGTTCACAGAAAAAGTGTAGGGGGATCTCCATGTGGCAAGAGTTCAAGTCCTTTGCGTTCAAAGGCAATGCGTTCGATTTGGCCATCGGTGTGATCATCGGTGGCGCGTTTGGCAAGATTGTGGGTTCGATTGTCGAAGATCTGATCATGCCGATTGTCGCTCTGGTGAGCGGCGGCGTTGATTTTTCCAACAAATTCTTCCAGCTTGCCGGCGGCGCTCCGAAAGATGCGTCCCTTGCAGCGGCCAAGGAAATGGGGGCGACATTTGCCTATGGCAATTTCCTCACCGTGCTCATCAACTTCCTGATCATCGCCTTTATCCTGCTGCAACTGGTGAAGGTCTCCAACAAGATGAAAAAGGCCGAGCCTGCGCCAGCCCCCGCTGGTCCTTCGGCAACCGAGAAGCTGCTCGCGGAAATCCGCGATTCACTCAAGAACCGGTAAGACAACAGCCCGGGCGGCGTCATCGCGGCCCTGCGACTGATAAAGACCGACCAGATCGGCGGCAGCGCGAAGTTCAAAAGATTTCGCGCCCTGCTGCCGCGCCACCGCAATCGCCTGGTGCAGGCTCGCCTCTGAGCGAGCCGCATCGCCGTCCGCCAGCGCCACGGCGGCGTCAAGGCGGTGCGCCTCGGCCAGCATCAGGGTCTCGCCGGTTTCGGCGATGGTGCTGCGCAGTTCCTGCAAATAAAGCCGCGCCCGTTGCGCATTTTTCAGCCCCAGTGCCCGCCAGCCGGCACCCGACAATAACAAGGTGCTGTAGATGCGCGCGTTCGTGTCACGCATGCGCCGGTAAAACCCATCAAACAGATCAAGACCCGAGTCCTCGCCTGCGCTGGCTTCGAGGAGGCCGCGCGCCAAGCCGCTGAAATCCTGCCAGAGCCGAAGTCCGTGCTCATCTGCCAAGGGACCAAGCTTGACATTGTAGCGCGTCACCTCGGCTTCGTCACCGGCAAGCAGTGCGTAGATGGACAGGTGCAGATACATGTAACAGATCGAATTCACATGACCTGAGGCAAGGCCAACACGCTCGGCCTCGCCGGCATGGATTTTGGCCCGGCTGGATTCGCCCAGCGCGCTAAGCACAATGGCCATGCCGGTATGCACAGCCATCCCCGGTTCCAG
>JANOTU010000124.1:0-3010 GCA_031416515.1 Hyphomicrobiales bacterium | reverse complement strand
GCCACCAATCCCAATCCATCGCCGCTCTGGTTCATGGCTTTGCCACCTATCGGCCCAAGGTGCAGGTCGCAGGTGTCATTCTCAACCGTGTCGCCAGCCCGCGCCATGACGAGATGCTGCGGGCCGCGCTGGGCGATAACTGCCTTGGCAGCGTTCCAGAAAACCCCAACATGATCTTGAAATCGCGTCATCTTGGATTAATACAATCACTTGAATATCAAGAACTTGACTTACTGATTGAAGAAATTTCTTTAACTATCGGGACGACAGTTGATCTTAACAGATTACTTGAACTCGCCGGCCCAGTTGCAGCTCAATTTGGCGGCCAGATTGCGTTGCCTCCCTTAGGGCAGAAAATAGCAGTCGCCCATGACCGGGCCTTTGCATTTGCCTATCCGCACCAGTTGCATCACTGGAAACTAGCCGGGGCAGAGATCAGTTTTTTCTCTCCACTGACCAATGAGGGCCCCGACCCGGTGGCGGACGCTGTGTTTTTGCCCGGTGGCTACCCAGAGCTCCACGCGGGGCAACTGGCGGCGAATGGGATGTTTCTGAACGGCTTGCGCACCTTCAAAGGCCTGATCTACGGCGAATGCGGTGGGTTCATGGTGCTGGGCGATGCGCTGATTGACGCAGCAGGAACGGCCCACCCCATGGCGGGCCTGCTGCCGCTCACAACAAGTTTTCAAAACCGAAGGTTGCATCTGGGTTACCGGCAACTCACCCCCCTGCCGGGCAGCCCATGGACGAAAACGCTGCGGGGGCACGAGTTCCATTACTCCACCATCGCCAACGCAGGAGCCGCTGACCGGCTGTTTGCGGCGCGCGACGCTGCGGGCAATGCCCTGCCCGACATGGGGCTGCGGCGCGGCAAGGTCATGGGGTCCTACGCCCATATCATCAGCGAGGCGCCATGAAAGCGATCATGCTGATGGGCACTGGCTCGGATGTGGGGAAGTCGCTGATCGTTGCCGGGCTGTGCCGGGCTTACGCCAATCGTGGAATGCACGTCAGTCCCTTCAAGCCGCAGAACATGTCCAACAACGCCGCCGTGGCGCAAGGGGGTGAAATCGGGCGGGCGCAGGCCCTGCAGGCGCGGGCGGCGCGGGTGGCTCCCACAGTGCACATGAACCCCATTCTCCTCAAGCCCGAATCCACCACCGGCGCTCAGGTCATCGTCCAGGGCCAGCGCCATGCCAGCATGTCGGCGCGGGAATTTTTCGGCAAGCGCGCGCAGTTCATGCCGGCCATTGTCGACAGCTTTCACCGGCTGGCGGCGGATTTGGTGATTGTCGAGGGCGCGGGAAGCCCGGCGGAAGTGAATTTGCGCGATGGCGATCTCGCCAATATGGGCTTTGCGCAAGCCGCCCAGGTGCCCTGCCTGCTGGTGGGTGATATTCACCGGGGCGGTGTTATTGCCTCAATTATAGGCACCTTCCATATTCTGGCCGAGGCAGACCGGGCGCTGCTCAAGGGCTTCATCATCAACAAGTTCCACGGCGATGTGGCGCTGTTCGACGAGGGCCGCAAGTTTCTGGAAAACGAGACCCGCACCCCCTGCCTCGGCATCATCCCCCATCTGCCGGAGGCCGCGCAACTGCCCGCCGAAGATGCAGTGGCACTTGAACACAGTCTTGCAAGCGATTCTGGCGACTCGGTAATCGCCGTGTTGCGCCTGCCGCGTATTGCCAATTTTGACGATCTTGATCCGCTGCGACTGGAACCCGGCATAACGGTGAGATTTGTCCAATCCGGTGAAACCATCCCGGCGAATGCGCGCCTTGTCATCATTCCAGGATCAAAATCAACCGTGGGCGATCTGGCCGCCCTGCGCCGCGAAGGTTGGGACATTGACCTCGCCGCGCATGTGCGGCGCGGCGGGATTGTGCTAGGCCTGTGCGGCGGCTATCAGATGCTGGGAAAATTCATTCACGATCCGCAAGGGATCGAAGGCGCGGAGCCAAGTGTTCCCGGCCTTGGACATCTGGACGTGGAAACCACACTTCTGCCCGACAAGACCGTAATTGAAGTGACAGCAACCCATGTCCCAAGCGGCGCAACGCTCAAGGGCTATGAAATCCATCTGGGACAAACCACCGGGCCTGATTGCGCGCAGCCCTTTGCGATGATCGGCAACCGTCCAGAGGGCGCCATCAAGGACCGGATCATGGGCACATATATCCACGGTTGTTTTGCCAGCGACGATTTTCGCCGGGCGTTTCTGGGGGCAAGTGATTTGCGCTATGAGGAGCGGATTGAGCAATGCCTTGACGCACTGGCGGCGCATTTGGAAAAACATCTGGATCTGGATGGTATTTTGGCGCTGGCGGGGGAGGTGTGATGGCGTGTTTCTTTTCTTCCCTTCTCCCCTTGCGGGAGAAGGTGGCTCGCGCCCCCTTTCTTGGGCGCGAGACGGATGAGGGGGCGGTTCAGCTAGCCCTGCAACCTCCTGGACTCGCTGAACCGCCCCCTCATCCGGCGCTTCGCGCCACCTTCTCCCGCGAGGGGAGAAGAAGAAGGTGGAGATCATGATGTGGCCCTTTCCTGTCTTTGGCGCGGCGGCACTGGCTCTTCTGGTGGAGCGGCTCGTCGGCTATCCCAAAATCCTCCACGCCGCCATTGGCCATCCGGTTGAGTGGATGGGCTGGTATCTGGAGCGGCTGGAAGCGCTGCTCAATGCGCCGGGTGCCACAAGACTGCGCGGTATCGCGGCGCTGGCGCTATTGCTGGTCACGGTATTTGTCCCCGCATGGGCTATCGCCCGCGCCCTGCCGCACTGGAGCCTTGAGGCGCTGTTGGCCACGGTGTTCATCGCCCAGCGGTCACTGCGCGAGCATGTGGAGGCGGTTTATTCCGGCCTTGGCCGCTCGCTTGCGGAAGGCCGACAGGCTGTGAGCCAGATTGTCGGGCGTGATCCGGCGGTGCTTGATGAGTCAGGCGTTACGCGCGCGGCCCTGGAGAGCCTGGCTGAAAATGCCTCAGACGGAATTGTCGCGCCGGTCATTTGGTA
>JANOTU010000123.1:0-2553 GCA_031416515.1 Hyphomicrobiales bacterium | reverse complement strand
GGCCTGCACTGTGTGCTGACCGATGACGCCCATGATCTCGACGACATGGTGGCCAGAGCCTGCCGCATCGCCCACGCCGAAGGCTTCGCCCAGCCCGGCCAGCGCATCATCATCACCGCCGGCGTGCCGCTCGGCACCCCCGGCGCCACCAACATGCTGCGCATCGCCCATATCGGCAAGGATGGCGCTTCGGGCGGATGAGGGCAACAGCACTTTCAAAACGATGTGGCATCGTGCTTGGTAAACTGCGCGCAGGCCAACGCATCAGTCACAATTCTTGGGTCCTCCCAACCCACATCCTGAGGTGCGAGCGCCGTAGCAACGGGCTCGCACCTCAGGGTGAGGAAGTGAGGAGCAAGAAAAGGGGACGCTTCCCTTTACTTCCGTAGCAGAAAAAAGGGTAGCGTCCCCTTTTCCCTTTGAAGTCACATCATTTTTTGATTTGTTTGGTGCAAGAGCGGTGCGGCATACTCTCACTTCCTCACCCTGAGGAGCGAGCCCTTGCGAGCCTCGAAGGGCCCACGGTGCGGAACCTGCAACCGTCCTTCGAGGCTCGCGAAAGGCGCTCGCACCTCAGGATGAGGGTTGGGAGGACCCAAGAATTGTGACTGATGCGTTGGCCTGCGCGCAGTTTACCAAGCACGATGCCACATCGTTTTGAAAGTGCTGTTGCCCTCATCCGCCCGCAGCGCCATCCTTGCCGATATGGGCGATGCGCAGCATGTTGGTGGCGCCGGGGGTGCCAAGCGGCACGCCGGCGGTGATGATGATGCGCTGGCCGGGCTGGGCGAAGCCTTCAGCGTGGGCGATGCGGCAGGCTCTGGCCACCATGTCGTCGAGATCATGGGCGTCATCGGTCAGCACACAGTGCAGGCCCCAGCCCAGGGCCAGGCGTCTTGCTGTTGCGGCAATGGGGGTGAGGGCGATCACTGGTGTGTCGGGGCGCACGCGGGCCATGCGCAGGCCGGTGGAGCCTGAGCCAGTGTAGCAAATGATGGCGGCGAGATTGAGGGTTTCGGAAATGGAGCGCGCCGCCACTGAAATGGCATCGGCGCTGGTGGGTTCAGGATCAGTGCGCTGGGCGGTGAGGATGCCGCGGTAAAGGCCGTCGCGCTCCACGGACTGGGCGATCCTGTCCATGGTCTCCACCGCCTTCTCAGGCCATGCCCCCGCAGCGCTCTCGGCTGAGAGCATGATGGCGTCGGCCCCTTCAAAAACGGCGGTGGCCACATCCGAGACTTCAGCGCGGGTGGGCACGGGTTCCACGATCATTGATTCCAGCATCTGCGTTGCCACGATCACCGGCTTTCCGGCTTTCCGGGCGGCGCGGGTGATCTGCTTCTGGCGTCCGGGCACGGTTTCCAGCGGCAGCTCCACGCCCAGATCGCCGCGCGCCACCATGATGGCGTCAGAGAGTTCGAGGATTTCTTCGAGACAGGTCAGCGCTGAGGGCTTTTCGATCTTGGCCATGACACCGGCCCGGCCGCGGATGAGTTTCCGGGCCTCGGCCACGTCATCGGGGCGCTGCACGAAAGAGAGCGCGATCCAGTCCACGCCAACGCTGGCCGCAGCTTCCAGATCGGCGCGGTCCTTGTCGGTCAGGGCCGGAATGGCAATCACTGTATCGGGCAGGTTGACGCCTTTCCGGTCTGAGATCACGCCGCCGAAGATTACTTTGGTTTCGATGCGCGTGGCTTCCGCGTGAATGATTTCAACGCGGATGCGGCCATCATTGAGCAGCAGAAAGTCGCCCAGCTTGGCGCTGGCGAAAATTTCAGGGTGGGGGAGATAAACCCGCGTGGCGTCGCCGGGTGCCGCATCAGTGTCAAAGACAAACACATCGCCGGGGGCGATCCGGGCTTCCTTGTTTTGAAAGGTGCCAATGCGGATTTTTGGCCCCTGCAAATCCGCAAGAATGCCGATGGGGCGGTTGAGCTTTGCTTCCGTGGCGCGGATATGGCCATGCAATTCGACCAGAGAGGCATGCGAGGTGTGGCTCATGTTGATGCGGAAGACATCCACACCGGCCCGGAACAGCTTTTCGATCATGTCAGGGCTTGATGAAGCAGGCCCCAGCGTTGCGACAATTTTGACTTTCCGGTTGCGGCGCACCTCGTTCATTCTCCCTGTGTGGTTTTTTCGCCCGAGAGGGAGACGGTCCAGTCGGTTTCTTCGCCGGTGTCGACTTCGAAAAAGCCGCGCTTCTGATAGCCGCGCCCGGCGCAATCATCGATGCCGCGAATGGTGAACTCCTTTTCGCGGATGCACATCATGGCCTTGCCGCCCCACGAGCCGCCCTTTTCATTGTCGACGGCATAAACGTAATAATAGCGCGCGATGAGATTGCCCTTGAGCAGGGTCAGGCATTTCTGGGCATTCACTGTCCACCAGCCTTCGCTGGCCCAGCCGTCCTTGTCCTTGTAGCCAATCGCCACCCCAACCAGGCTCGGCGTATTGTTGCACATTTTGAGATCGGCCTGGGCGGGCGCGCCAAAAATCATCAGCCCCAAAACAATGCTGGCCGTGAATAGGCTATTTCGCAACATTCCGCCG
>JANOTU010000122.1:0-2928 GCA_031416515.1 Hyphomicrobiales bacterium | reverse complement strand
CATGTTGTGGGCCAGCCAGGTGGCGCCCGGCCATGAGAATGGCCTGAAGATCAGAGTCTATGGCACCAAGGGCGGACTGGAATGGACCCAGGCTGATCCCAACTATCTCTGGTTCACGCCCTTTGGAGAACCAAAGCGACTGATCACCCGCGGCGGCGCGGGATCAAACACCGCAGCTGGCCGCGTCACGCGCGTGCCGCCGGGCCACCCCGAGGGCTATCTCGAAGGTTTCGCCAATATCTATACCGAGGTGGCGCACGCCATCAAGTCCAGGCGTGAGTGCATGAAACTGAGCGAGGATGTGCAGTTCCCCGGCATCGCTGACGGCGTGGCCGGCATGGCCTTCATCGAGGCCGCCGTCAAATCATCATCCCTCAATGGCCGCTGGATAAAGGTGTGACATGAAAATTGGCTTCAACATGATGCTGTGGACGGGCCATGTCACCGAGCAGCACACGCCGATCCTGAAGGACCTCAAGCGCTGCGGCTATGACGGCGTTGAG
This sequence comes from Hyphomicrobiales bacterium, assembly GCA_031416515.1. GTDB lineage: Bacteria > Pseudomonadota > Alphaproteobacteria > Rhizobiales > Aestuariivirgaceae > Aestuariivirga. The sequence goes on along the minus strand of JANOTU010000122.1, from coordinate 2,425 downwards.
ATTCCAGTGTTTGAGGGCAGCCGGGATCACTATGCGAGGATCGGCGAGCTGCTCAGCAAGATCGGGCTTGAGTGCACCACCGTGGGCATCTTGCCATCGCCGGAAGTCAATTCACTCTCGCCTGACCCGGCCTCGCGCAAGGCTGCGGTGGAACACACGAAATGGGTGATCGATTGCACGGCAGCGCTTGGCGCGCGCATTCTCGCAGGCCCCATGCATTCGGCCATCGGGCATTTCTCAGGCACAGCGCTCACCGCCCAGGAGAGAAAACGCGGCATCGCCTACCACCGCGCTTGCGGCGATTACGCTGCAAGAAAGAACATTACGTTCGCGGTGGAGGCTCTCAACCGCTTCGAGTGTTACATGTTCAACACCATGGCGCAGCTGGCTGACTATCTCGATGAAGTGGCCCATCCGCACATCCACGGCATGTATGACACCTTCCACGCCAATATCGAGGAGAAGGATCCAATCGCCGCGATCAAGCACATCAGGAAGCACATGATCCATGTGCATATTTCCGAGAACGACCGCGGCACGCCGGGCAAGGGCCATGTGCCCTGGGCCGCCACCTACAAGGCGCTGCGCGCCGCGAAATACGATGGCTTCCTCACCATCGAAGCCTTCGGCCGCGCCCTCCCCGGCATCGCCGCCGCCACAAAAGTGTGGCGCGATTTTTTTCCCTCGGAGGAAAGTGTCTACAAGCTGGGCATCAAGCAAGTGCGGGCGGGCTGGGGTAAGGCTGGCTAATGGCCCTTCTCACAATTCCGTCATGCCAGGGACAAGCTGGCATCCAACAGCTTTGGGCTGAGCGTGCTGAGCGAAAGCTTGACCCTGGCTTTCGCAATGGCCTCAAGCGCCTGTGCGCGGCCTGCCCTCGAGAATAGACGACTGTTTTCTTCCGATTTCCTGATGACAGCCATACAAAAGTATGGCAAAACGCCCATATGGAAGAGGACGGCCCGAGCTTTGAGTGGGATGAAGCAAAAGAAAGCCTGAACATCGCAAAGCACGGCGTCAATTTTGTACTGGCGCAGAAGGCTTTCCTCGACCCGCACCGCGTTGTCGCCGAGAACCTGCATCATAGTGTGGCTGAAAAGCGATATTTCTGCATTGGGGCGGTGCAGTCAGGAATTTTGACTGTCCGGTTCACCTGGCGTGGTGGCAAGATTCGCATTATTGGCGCTGGCTATTGGCGCAAAGGAAAACAGCTATATGAAGAAGAACAGCATCGACTACACGAAGGGTGAAATGGGCAATGTCAGGATCATCAAGGATTTTCTGCCCCCGCCATCAGAACTCGTGCTTCGTGATGACAACGTCAAGGTGACCCTGAGCCTCTCGCGGCGCAGCATCGATTTCTTCAAGCGCGAGGCCAAGAGGCAACATGTGCCCTATCAGAAGATGATTCGGGCACTGGTGGATGGATATGCCGAAAGGGTCAGGAAACAGGGCTCGTGAAAAAAATTCGTGGGCGATCTTCTTTGGGACTTTTGGGGTCACTCTGCGCGGGGTTGGCATGCGAGAAGCGCGGCTGTTATTTGCAGTGGATGGCAAGCGGCCCGCGCTGCTTCACGCGTTCATCAAGACGTCCCAAAAAAACGCCTGAGCGGGATATGGTGCTGGCCCGGCAGAGAATGAAGGAGTTGCCATGGTGAAATTCAACCCGAAGCGCCTCGGCTCGTCCTTTGAGGATTGGCTTGCGGCAGAAGGCATCTTGAAGGACTCGACCAACACGGCCATCAAGAGCGTGCTTGCCTGGCAGCTCTCCCAGGAGATGAAAAAAAAGAAAATCACCAATCTGAAAATGGCCGAGGAGATGAACACCAGCCGCACCCAAATCGACCGCATACTTGATCCAAAAGCTGGCAGTGTGACGCTTGAAACACTGCAACGCGCTGCGAAGATTGTCGGGCGGGAGCTGCGGGTGGAACTGGTGTGATCGCGAGCGACGCCAAAGTCTACGTCATCGGCACTTGCGACACCAAAGAGGCCGAGCTGCTTTTTGCCAAGCGCGAGGTTGAACGGTGCGGCGTGGCGGCGGCGCTGGTTGATGTCTCGACGCGCGGGCGATCATCCCGGGCTGATTTCACGATAGCGCCGAGCGGCAGTGACGACCGGGGGCAAGCTGTCGCCGCGATGGGAGAAGCCTTGACGATCTGGCTCAAGGGCCATGACGACGTGGGCGGCGTGCTGGGCCTTGGCGGCTCGGGCAATACCGCCATTGTCACTGCGGCGATGCGGGCGCTGCCGGTGGGGTTGCCCAAGCTCATGGTCTCGACCACGGCGTCCGGCAATGTGGCTGCCTATGTGGGTTGCAGCGACATCGCCATGATGTATGCGGTGGTTGATGTGGCGGGCCTCAATGCGATTTCGCGCCAGGTGATCGGCAATGCGGCGCACGCCATTGCCGGTATGGTGCGCG
>JANOTU010000121.1:0-2200 GCA_031416515.1 Hyphomicrobiales bacterium | reverse complement strand
TGCGCCTCACCGAAGGCAAAAACCGCGAAATCCGCAAACTCATGGAACATTTCGGCTGCGTGGTGAACCGCCTGATCCGCGTGCAGTACGGGCCGTTCCAATTGAACGAACTGCCCTCCGGCACAATCAGAGAAGTCCCGCCTGTTGAGGTGCAGAGTTTTGTCGATTTCCTCATCGCAAAGGGAGTTGCGCTGTAGGGTTGGCGTGTTATACTCTTGAAAATCAAAGGGAGGACATTCATGTACACCAAGCAAGCGCTGCGGGAATTGGGTGTGACGGGCGGGGAGCTTTCCGCTGATCAGTTGCGTGACCTTGATGAGCAGGGCTTCATCATCATCGAGAACCACTATTCAAAGACTGAAGCCCGCGCCATGGCGGCGGAGTTTGACCGGCTGCATGCGCAGGAAGGCGAGCAGGGGGGCCATGAGGTGCATGTGGAACCGGGAGCGCCACGTGTTTCCAACATCTATAACAAGACCACCGCCTATGATGTCTGCCTCGCTTGCAAGCCATTGCTGGCGGCCGCGCACCATATGCTGGGCGAGATCAAACTGCATGGCGCGAATTTGCGCGATCCCTTGCCCGGCAAGGGCCATCAGGATTTGCATGTCGATGTGCCAAAAAAATTCGCCGATGACTGGTGGGTGACCAATGCGCTGGTGCTGTTTGACGATATGACCAGGGACAATGGCCCCACCCGCATCATCCCGCGCTCGCATGGGTGGCAGCCGGTGAATGTGCCTTATGTGAATATCGGCGACTGGGTGCCGGAGCCACTCACACCGGAAGAGCAGGCGCGGGTGCCCAAAGACCTGGCCGCTCCATATCCCGGCGAAATGCTGGTGACAGCGCCTGCGGGCTCTGTGGTCATCATGAACTCCTCAATGTGGCATGGGGGCACGCGCAACAACAATGGCGCCCGGCGCCGTGTGCTGCATCTCACCTACACCAGGCGCGATTTGCCGCAGCAACTGGTGCAGCGCGAATACCTCACTGAGCAGCTTTATACCCGCATGAACAACGCCCAGCGCTATCTCCTTGATATTGAGCCGCTCTCGGAAGCGCAAATTCATTCAGCCTCGCGCTCGGCCAAACGCGATGTGGAACACGCCAAGGGCTGGTGGAACTGAGCGGCTGGAGCTGTAACGCATCAATTTCCGGAACAGCATTGAAGGCCTGCGCTTCGTATGGGAGAATGAAAATGCGAAAACAGTTGAAATCGTCGACTACCATTAGGGTATCGGACGTAGTGCCCATCCCCACACCTGGCTAAATCCTGCTGGAGGATTTCCTCAAGCCGTCAGCCATGTCGCAGAACGCGCTCGCCCGCGCTATGAGCGTTTCCCCGCGCCGCATCAACGAAATCGTTTTGGGCAAGCGCGCCATCACCGCCGACACCGATCTCAGGCTCGCGCGCTATTTTGGCATTTCCGAGGGAATTTTCATGGGGCTGCAAACCGACTACGAATTGCGCACACAGCGACGGGCACTGGGAAAGAAGCTTGCGGAAATCAGGCTGCGGGCGGCGTGACACTTTGATAATTGGGCGGATGACGGCGGGGTGCCCGAACTGGCCCATTGCGCACAAGCCTTCGATTTGGCATACAGCCGCCACATTCCGGGGCAGGGGCTTCGGAGAGAATCAATAAAGACAAGGGTTTAACATGACCGCAACTTTCTGGCTGATCGTGCTCGCCGGCGCGCTCTCCATCGTCTACGGCATTGTCACCACCAAGGCGCTCCTCGCCGCCGACGCGGGCAGTGCGCGTATGCAGGAAATTTCCGCCGCCGTGCGCGAAGGCGCGCAGGCCTATTTGAAACGCCAGTATGCCACCATCAGCGTGGTGGGCGTGGTGATCTTTGCGCTGGCCTGGTGGCTACTGGGGGTTTACTCGGCTATTGGCTTCGCCATCGGTGCCATTCTTTCAGGCGCCGCCGGCTTCATCGGCATGAACGTCTCGGTGCGCGCCAATGTGCGCGTGGCGCAAGCGGCGACCAAATCGCTGGCTGGCGGGCTTGATCTCGCCTTCAAGGCGGGCGCTGTCACCGGGCTTCTGGTGGCGGGCCTCGGGCTTCTCGGCGTCACACTTTATTTTGGCTATCTCACCGGCTCGCTGGGCCTCGCCCATACCGACCGCACGGTGATTGACGCCCTCGTGGCTCTCTCTTTTGGCGCATCGCTGATTTCGATTTTCGCCCG
>JANOTU010000120.1:0-4476 GCA_031416515.1 Hyphomicrobiales bacterium | reverse complement strand
ACGAATCTGGATTTACACTGGTGAGTACAACTACGACATTGCCGAGAGATCTTATTACTTGCGCCGTCAAGGTGGAACTGGCCACTCCCTATCACTGGCCTTCATGAAGAAAGTGCTTGCGGCATTCCGGCCAACACTGGTTTCCGGCGCAGCGCGTGTTGACCGGCGTTAAGGCAATTGTTGCGTCGCAAAATTGCCGTGACATTGATGCTGGCGCGCACCAGCAACGCTGCAAAGTGCCGCGTCTGAATCCAGTGGCGGGCGATTTTGCAAGTTGTCCCCGAAATCAGGCAGCACACCGACCAGTTTTCAATCCGCGCTGGTTTCCGCAATAAGTCCAAGCAGGTCGCGCTGAAACTCCGCCGGGTCAAAACGGACCCCAAGATACTGTACGCGAAGCCTGCCCTTTGAGTCGATGAGCGATGTGAGGAAGGTGTGATCGACATCGCCCGATGGGGTTTTTTTGGCGAACACGCCGTAGCGGCGCGTGACCTCGCGGATTGCTGCTGGGGCACCGGTCAAAAAATACCAGCCCGCCGGTTTCGCGCCAAAATTCTCCGCATATTGTTTCAGGACTTCCGGCGTATCGCGCTCGGGATCGACGGTGATCGACACAAAGATGATCTTCTTCCCGAACATCTCCCCCAGCTCATCCTGCACCCGCGCCATCTTGTCGGTGAGCAGAGGACAGGTATCGGCGCAGGAGGCGAAGATGAAACTGACGACCGCCACCTTGCCGCGAAAATCATCAAGCGACACGTGCGCCCCGAGCTGCGATGTCAATGTGAAACCGGGCGCTGGCCCGATCACCGGCAGGCGCTGATCCTTGCCGGGGTCATGCGCCCAGGCTGGCCAGGCCAGCAGCGCCAGGATGAGAAAACCTGCCGCCAGCCGGTTCACATCTTCAGCTCGCGCTTGAGCTCGTCGAAGAAGCGCCAGTCGGCGCCCTGGGCGATCAATTCGTTCGGTCCCAACTTCGTCATGCCCACTTCACGCAAGCGCAGCGCGAAGAACCGCATGCTGTCTTCGACATCGAAGTCGCGCCATGCCGTATAGGGAATTTCGCTCATCGCCTCGTAGGCGAAGTCGTAATTCGCGGCGTACCCGCGGTCGACCAGCCGCCGGGCCGCAACAGCCGGATCGGCTGCACAAAAGTCGGCCGCCTTCAGGAATGCCCTCAAGACGCGCTTCGTCGCGACGGGATTGTCGCGCGCGAATTCCCGATTGGTGAAGGGCACGCAACAAAGATAGTCGGACCATGGCCGGTCGGTCGTCGTCTGCAGGATGTTCCTGCCGATAGCGCGCGCCCGCAGCGCCTGCGGCTCGGGCGGGAAGGCGAGAAATGCGTCGGCCTCCCGCCGCGCGAACATCTCGAGAGCCTCCATCCCACCCTCAATCCATTCGATGTCCACCTGTGGATCCAGCCCCACATGGGCCGCTATGATCGAAAGATACAGATGCCCGCTGCCGCGGAGGGCTTGAGTGACGACGCGGCGGCGCTTGAGATCGCCGATCGATCGGATGGGATCGTGGGCAAAGAGCTCGTAGCAGCCGATATGCAGACCGCCGATCGCGATGATGGGCAGCCCGGCATCGATCTGATACACGAGCGAGCCGGCGAAAGCGGTCGCAAAGTCGATCTCGTCCCTCGCCACCATCTCGGTCAATGCGAAGCCTTGGCTTTCCACGTCGTAGCGGATATCGGTGAAACCTTCCGTGCGCAGGAATTCCTCGGCTATGTAGAGGGGAGCAAAGCAGATATTGGGATTGCGAGCCAGCCTCACCGTCGTGGTCTCCGGCGGCGGCTCGGCGTATGACGATTGCGGTGCGCCGATGAGGCCCGCGGCACCGGTTGCCGTCAATCCCGCCAGGAAACGGCGGCGGCTCTGGAAGCTCTGCATGACAAGTCTCCTTTTTGCTTACATCTTCAGTTCGCGTTTAATCTCGTTGAGAAAGCGCCAATCTGTGCCGTCGGCGATGATCTGCTGCGGGCTCGCCCCGATCTTGCCCGCCTCGCGCAGGCGCAAGGCATAGAAGCGCATGGAGTCTTCCGGGTCAAAGTCGCGCCACTTGTCGAAGCGCAACTCGGCCAGCGCCTGGAGCGCATAGTCGTAATTGCTGGCAAGCCCATTGTCGGTCGTCAGCCTGGCAACCCGCTGCGGATCAGTGACGCAGAGATCGACGGCCTTCAACAAGGCGCGCAGCACCCGCCTGGTCGCAACGGGATGGTTTTTCACGTAGTCCACATTGCCGGACAGCATGCAGCAGTAATACTGCGACCACGGGCGGTCCAGCGCTGAATTGAGGATCACGTGGCCGATACCCCGGGCGCGCGCCATCTGCGGTTCCGGTGCCGCGCCCAGGAAGGCATCGACCTTGCCTGCAGCGAGCAGTTCCAGAGGATCAGGACCGGTGACCCACTCGATGTCTCTGGCCGGATCGAGCCCGACATGGGCGGCCATCATGTACACCAGCACATGCACGGCGCTGTTCAGTTGATTGATCCCCACCCGTTTGCCCTTCAAGCTTTTCACGTTTGCAACGCCCCGGTCGGCAATCAATTCGAGGCACCCGGCATGAAGTCCGGCCAATACTTTCAAGGGCACATTCTGGGCGATCAGGCGGGCAAGTTCCGGTGCGTATTCCCAGTGAAAATCGATCTCGCCATCGGCAAGCCACATCCAGGCGTCCGGGTTCGTGCCCTTCGTCACAAACTGGATGTCGGTGAAGCCCTCGGCCCGCAGCATCTCTTCAGCGACATAGATTGGCACCCCGCAGTCGACAATTTTGGGGTATACTGGAAGGCGCACCCGGGTGACTTCCGGCGGCGGTTCCGTGCCAAACGACCGCGGTGCGCCGATGAAGCCAGCGGCGCCAGCTGCCGTGAAGCTGGTCAAAAAGCGGCGGCGGGTCTGGAGCAGCATGTTTTCCTCCTTACGTCTTCAACTCGCGCTTCAACTCGTTGAGGAAGCGCCAGTCGGTGAATTTGGCGATGACCTCGTTCGGGGTCAGTTTGATCATTCCCGCCTCGTGCAGCCGGAGTGTGAAGAAACGGACGGCGTCGGCGGGGTCATACTCGCGCCACAACCCGTAGCGGGCGTCGTTCAGGGTCATCAGGGCGCACTCATAAGAAAAGCCGCGCTCGGCCATGCGCCTGGCGGCGCGTTCGGGTTCCTGGTTGCAGATGTCGGTGGCCTTGAGGAGGGCGCGGAGGGCCCGCTTGGTTGCCACCGGATGCTGGCGCACGAAATCGGCGTTGGCCGCCACCATGCAGCAGAAATAGCGCGACCAGGGCGGATCTCTGGCCATGTTGACCAGGGTGTGCCCCAGCTTCCGCTCGCAAGGCTGCGCGGGATTGGGTGGAAAGCCGACGAAGGCGTCAATGTCGCCCCTGGCGAATAGGTCAGCCTGGCTGGTTGCCGGATCGGTGACCCAGTTGATTTCGGTTGCGGGATTGAGGCCGACATAGGCGGCGATCGCGGCTGTGAACAGATGCTCAGCACCGCCCAGCGCGGTTATTCCCACTTTCTTGCCGCGGAGCTCAGTGACGCTGCTGATGCTGTCATGGGCCCGCAGTTCAAAGCACCCCACATGGACGCCGGAGAGCAGGGTCAAGCGCTTTCCGGCATCGATCACCGGCAGGTAGTCAAACCCATCCTCCAGATCAAAATCGACAATGCCGTCCGCCAGCATGCTGGGTGAGGAGACGTGGGCGGTGGGCAAATAGCGGACCTCGGTAAAACCTTCCCCGTAAAGCAGTTCCTCCGCGACATAGAGCGGCACAGTGCAACTGCCGGGGGCTGCTGGTAGCCGGATAACCGTTGTCTCAGGCGGAGCTTCGGCGCGTGATGACGTCGATGCGCCAATGAGGCCCGCAGCGCTGGCTGCGGCGATGCCGGACAGGAAACTGCGGCGGTTCTGGAGCTGCATGCTATCCTCCTTACGTCTTCATCTCGCGCTTCAACTCGTTGAGAAAGCGCCAATCAGAGCCGTCTGTGATGATCTGGTTGGGGTTCGCCTTGAGCAGGCCCGCCTCGTGCATGCGCAGCGCGTAGAAACGCAGGGTGTCGGCAGGATCAAATTCGCGCCAGCGATCATAACGTAATTCGCGTAGTGTCTCGACCGCGAAGTCGTAGCTGTCAGTGAACTTGCCGTCGACCGAGAGCTTGGCCGCCAGTTCCGGATTGGAGGCGCAGAGGTCGGCGGCTTTCAGCATGGCGCGGAGCGCCCGTTTGGTGGCGACGGGATATTTTTCTACGAATGCCGCGTTGCCGCCGAGCATGCAGCAGAAATGCTGAGACCATGGCCGGTCAGTCGTGGTGTTCAAGATGGTATGGCCCATTTTGGCGGCGCGCATTTCCTGGGGCTCGGGGGCCGTGCCGAGGAACGCGTCGATCTTGCCTGCCTTGAACAAATCCATGGGGCTGGCATTGGGGTCCTCGATCCACTCGATATCCCGGGCGGGATCAAGGCCCA
>JANOTU010000119.1:0-3123 GCA_031416515.1 Hyphomicrobiales bacterium | reverse complement strand
CATCGACGAGTATGGCGGCACCGAGGGCCTGGTGTCGATCGAGGATCTGGTCGAGGTCATCGTCGGCGACATTGCCGACGAGCACGACACCGACGAGGCGGTCGAGATCAAGCCGCTCGAAGACGGCCTCTACAGTGCCGACGGCCGCGTCGATATCGCCGAGCTCGAAAGCCTGCTCGGCGTCGATCTCTTGTCGGACGAGGAAGAAGAAGAGGCCGACACGCTGGCCGGCCTTGTCTTCAAACTGGCGGGGCGCGTGCCGACACGCGGCGAAATCATCCGCCACGAGTCAGGCCTCGAATTCGAAATCCTCGAGTCCGATCCCCGCCGCGTGAAGCGGGTGCGCATCAATGCCAAAAATGTCTCGGGCGGTGCGGCTGAGAAGAGCGGCGAAGAGGGCACGGGGTAGGCAAGGCGGTTGGCGCTTTATTCACCCCGTTCCGTTCCGCCGCTGGTTTCCGAATTCCCGCACCTCCCAAACCAGCCCGCCCCCACTTCCGTCATTCTGGCGCAAGCCAGCTTCGGATGCGGCATGTTTCGGTGCGGTCCAGCACTATCGCCGGAACCCAAACGTAACCCCGTAACCCACCGTAACCCTGCGCATCGGTGTATCGTAATTAAGCCAAATCCAAGCCAATTTCTTGAAGAAGTGCCTGAGCCTTCTCCAAATTACCATTCCCAGTTTTTCCCGCCTTTCGAGCGGCGATTTCAGAACGCCAATCGACAACTTTATCGACATGGGCCAACCAATGCGCGGTCGCAGCGAGTTCCAAAACAGTTGAAGTTTGACCAGAGAATTTCTTAAGAAAGCGTTTGGCTTCATTTGCATCTAGCTGGCCGAGTTTATCGGGAGCAGCGGTTGTAGTTTTGAACGTGCTGTATGGTGCGCCGTCGGACACACGAAAATTCACAACTTCCTCGATGTTTCCCCAAAACTTTGCGTCTGTGACAGCATCGGAAACGCCTTCGGAGTAAGGGCCATAGTGATGGTATTTAAATGGAATGCCACCGCCCATGCCAAGCTGCTCCAACAGGTAGACAACTTTTTGAATGCGGATACGGCCGACCAACTCACCACCTGACAACGCAACTGCACCCACTACTAAATCATCAAACTGCTGCATGGTCCTCTCCCGTAACACTCATGACCTTTTTTCGGTCGTTTTCGTTAAGAAAATAGTAACGCAAAATCTCTTGCTCTTCAAATAGGGCCGCAACAGGCTTCGAAAGCGACGTGACATCGACTACTTTTTGACTCTTCCTCCGGATGTATACTCGTTTATGCGGTTTGACGGTTTCCTTGCTCGGGTCTTTGTAGATTGAGAGCGGCGCTCTGTCCTCGAACACCGTTTTTCCCAATTCACCGCCGAACTGCTTGACGATGAACTCACGGCGGGCCTTGTCAACCGCTTGAGGATTGACGGTGTCGATGGCCACACCCCTCATAATCCCACGGGAGCATATGCGATCAGCAAATTCCTTAACGCGCCCTCGGCCATTCTTCGCAGAGATTTCCATGGCGCTCCAGACCACAGCGTCATCCAGCGCGAAGTAATCATCCAAATCGGGCTTCGCCTTCGAGTAGAATTTGCGAAGTGGATGATCTTCGGGCACAGCAAGATTTGCCTTGTCACCTTTTGCGGCTTCCGTGCTGAAAGCCAGCAGAAATGCGGTAAGCATTTGCTCGATGCCGCGTGTAGTTTTGTGCAAGTACACTTGTGCGTAAAGCTGAAAGCGTGCCAAGATAAAAGTTTCGGCAGCCTGTAAAGCCTTTTCCTCGAAAGCAAACACTTGAATTGTGTTGTCTTGATTTTCCTCAGCATCCTCTCCGCTGCTGACTGGAACATCGACAACGCGCAGATTATCAAGCAACCATTCGAAATCAATCGCGCCCGCCCCTGAACCTGTCATCATTCGATCACGCCGGAGGTAGTCGAGACGGTCAGCGTCAAAAGAACTTGAAACGACTGAAGAGTAAAGGTCTTGTTCCTTGCCGCGAAGCATTGCTGCAATATCATCAGCAACAGAACCATCCCCACCAAACGTATTTTTCAGAATACGCCGGATGTTGCCGTCTTTTCGGCAAATGAGTTCAGCAGTCCAGTATTCGTGATCGTGGTATTGCTCATTTGTCAATCGGGCCTTCTCAGCATTTTCAAATGCGTGACTAAATGGTCCGTGACCAACGTCATGAAGTAGTGCTGCCAGCAGTGCCGTCTTTGCTCGGTGTGGTTTTTGTTTGTCGCTAGGAACATAACGCTCCGCAACCTTCATCAAGTCCCGTGCAATATGGAACACCCCAATTGAATGAGCCAGTCGAGTGTGAGTTGCACCCGGATAAATGAACTCCGAGACACCAAGCTGCTTCACACGCCTGAGCCTTTGAAACTCGGACGTATTGATCAATTCCCACGCTGCACGGTCAACCTCATCACCGAGATCAAACTTGATAAGGCCATGCACTGGGTCACGGATGCGCTTCAATTCTGACATTATGCGGAACGGCTATAGAACAACACGCGATTTGGCAAGCTGCGAGGCAGCGCCCCAGGACTCCGAACTCCCGTTTCGGTGACACCCGTTCCGGTGCAGTCCATACCTGTAACCGGAATTACCGTGTCTCAAACAAGGGGTGCAGTCCAGTGCGTTTAACTGTCAACTTCGGAAGCCCCCCACCCAACACGAGCAGCTCGAAATCGTCAGACCTTCAACAACGCCATAATCTCCGCTCCCAATTGCAAGTCCGGCACGTGGCCGAAAATCTGGCGGCGCAGGTTGCCATGGCGGTCGATCAGCAGCAGGGTCGGGGTGCCCTCCATGCCATAGCGCTGCATCGTCACGGGGATTGGGTTGCCCGGCATCTGCGGTTGATCGATGGCGACGGGAAAGGTGACACGGTTCTCATGCAGAAACGCCTTGAGCGAGACCGGCTCCATGGCCTCGTGATGCTCAAAGACGGTGTGCAGGCCAAGCACCGATAGCTCGGCGCCCTTGAACAGGGCATGGACCTGGCGCAATTGCGGAATGAGCTCGGAGACGCAGCCGGGGCACAGCATCTGGAAGGCGCCGGCTACGACAACGCGGCCGCGCAAGGCGGTGAGCGGCAATGGCCGTTCGCTGTTC
>JANOTU010000118.1:0-1853 GCA_031416515.1 Hyphomicrobiales bacterium | reverse complement strand
GCCGCGCACAGGCGTTTGACGTCATTGATGAGCGATTCGAGCACCATGCGACGCTTGAATCAAAATCCGCGCTGCCCGGCCATGAGTCAAACCAGCGCACCCACCAGTTCAACCCTGAAAGTCACATTGAGAATTGCTGATTAAAATCTCTGCACAGTTTTTGAGCGAATTGCCGTATATTTATGCACATGATCAACCAACATAAGGCTCAGAGCCATCTAAGATATTGAAATTATTACCCCAATCACTTGGCATAACCCGTGCACCACTCGCGCATGATAGAGAGGCGAAATTATCCATGAAAAAAATCGAAGCCATCATCAAGCCGTTCAAGCTCGATGAAGTGAAGGAGGCGCTCCAGGAAGTGGGGCTGCTTGGGATCACTGTCACCGAGGCCAAGGGCTTTGGACGGCAGAAGGGCCACACCGAGCTTTACCGGGGCGCCGAATATGTTGTCGATTTTCTGCCCAAAGTAAAAATCGAAATTGTCATCGCCGATGAACTGGTCGACAAGGCGGTGGAAGCCATCCAGAACGCGGCCAGGACCGGGCGCATTGGCGACGGCAAAATATTCATCTCGACAATTGAACAAGCCATCCGTATTCGCACCGGCGAGTCGGGCAACGACGCACTTTAACACCAACGAGGAAAACTATGAGCAAGGCACTGGACGCCGCTGGCGTCATGAAGATGATCAAGGACAAGGACGTGAAATACGTCGATCTGCGTTTCACCGATCCACGCGGCAAGATGCAGCATCTCACCATGGATGTCAGCCAGATGGATGACGACGCATGGGCCGATGGCCTGATGTTTGACGGCTCCTCGATTGCCGGCTGGAAGGCCATCAACGAATCCGACATGGTGCTGAAACCTGATCCCGCCACCGCCCACATGGACCCCTTCTATGCCCAGACCACCATGGCCGTGTTCTGCGACATTCTCGAACCCGGCACCGGCGAAGGCTATAACCGCGATCCCCGCATGATCGCCAAGCGCGCCGAAGCCTACATGAAGCAGACCAAAGTGGGTGACACTGTCTTCGTCGGCCCCGAAGCTGAATTCTTCATTTTCGACGATGTGCGCTTTGCCTCCACGCCTTACAACACCGGCTTCAAGCTGGACTCAATCGAGTTCCCCAGCAATTCCGACACCAAGTACGAAACCGGCAACATGGGCCACCGGATGCGCACCAAGGGCGGCTATTTCCCGATGAACCCGATGGATTCAGCGCAAGACATGCGCTCGGAAATGCTCTCCGTCATGGCCGAGATGGGTGTCACCGTTGAAAAGCATCACCATGAAGTGGCTTCCGCCCAGCACGAGCTTGGCATGAAGTTCAACACACTGGTGACCATGGCCGACCAGATGCAGATCTACAAATACGTGATCCACAATGTGGCCCACGCTTACGGCAAGACCGCCACCTTCATGCCCAAGCCGATTTTCGGCGACAATGGCTCAGGCATGCACTGCCACTTCTCGATCTGGAAGGAAGGCAAGCCGATGATGGCTGGTAATCAGTATGCTGATTTGTCCGAGCTTTGCCTGTTCTTCATCGGCGGCGTCATCAAGCATGCGAAAGCCTGCAACGCCTTCACCAATCCTTCAACCAACTCCTACAAGCGCCTTGTCCCCGGCTATGAAGCCCCGGTTCTGCTCGCCTATTCCTCGCGCAACCGTTCAGCCTCCTGCCGCATTCCGGTCACCAGCAACCCCAAGGCCAAGCGCGTGGAAGTCCGCTTCCCCGATCCCGCCGCCAACCCCTACCTGTGCTTTGCCGCCCTCCTCATGGCGGGCCTTGACGGCATCGCCAACAAGATCCACCCCGGCGAGGCCATGGACAAGAACCT
>JANOTU010000117.1:0-2088 GCA_031416515.1 Hyphomicrobiales bacterium | reverse complement strand
AGAACGACGCCGCCGCTTGGCTCAAGCAATCCCAATATGATCTTGAGGATACTGGTCTTGCCAGAGGAGGGGGGGCCAAAAATGCCGAAGAACTCGTTGTCCTTGATTTCAAGGTTTACAGGGCCGAGCCTGAATTTCTCGTAGTCCTTGGTCACACCGCTGAGACTGATATTGGCCATTGTTGTTCTGTCTTTCTAAGCCTGCATGTTGAGCCTGCGACCGGTCTCGTCACAGAAAAGGAAGCTCTTGGCGTGGGAAACATGAAGATGCGCCCTGTCACCGGAGCGGGCGGCGAGAAGGTCGCCGGAGGCGCGAATGAAATGATGGCCGAACTGAACATGCGCGACGCGCTTGGGGCCAACTCGTTCAACGACATCGACGTGGCCATCCAGTGTGAGATCGTCCTTTTCCCGCTTGCCGCCGAAGTAGACATCGTGCGGGCGAACCCCTAATGCCACCTTGAGTGAGCGCCCCCCGGCCCTAATGGCCCGTCCCATTTCTTTGGAGAGCGCCACCCTGTCCGTGCCTAGCCGGAGAAAAGGCTTGTCGTCTATCATTTCGAATTCGCCGCGCAAGAGATTCATGCTCGGGCTGCCAATAAAATTGGCTACAAAGATATTGTGCGGATCATTGTAGACTTCGAGCGGCGTGCCGTATTGCATGAGTTTGCCCTGATCGATCACGGCGATCTTGTCGGCGAGGCTCATGGCTTCGATCTGGTCATGCGTCACGTAGATCATCGTTTGCTGGAATTCGGCCTGCAGCACTTTCAATTCTGCCCGCATATAGGCGCGAAAGCTGGCATCGAGATTGCTTAGTGGCTCATCGAGCAAGAACATACGCGGCTTGGTGACAGCGGAACGACCGATCGCCAGCTTCTGCATCTCATTCACACTCAGGGTGCCCGCCTTGGCATCAAGCCTGTGGCTGATGCTCATCCGCTTGGCCATGGCCTGCACACGGGCATCGATTTCGGTTTTGGGAACTTTTTTCACTTCGAGGCCGTAGGCGAGATTCTTGTACACCGTGAGATGGGTGAAGATGGCGTAGTTCTGGAACACAAAGCCGATGTTGCGCTCCTGGACGGGCAGGTGCGAAAGATCTTTGCCATCAAACAGGATATCGCCGGCGGTCGGCTCCTCAATGCCGGCGATCATGTTCATTGTGGTAGTCTTGCCGCAGCCTGAGGGACCGAGAAGGGCAACGAACGCGCCATCGGCGATTTCAAGGCTCAAGGCATCGACGGCGGTGAAAGCGCCGAACTTCTTGCTAAGCGAACGGAGTGTGATGGCGGACATCTATGCGTTCTTTCCCGCCATTGCCTTCAACCCCACACTCGCGAAGATGCTGAGGGCGACAAGCACGAACAGGCCAATCGCTGCCACATAAGACCATTCAAGATCAGCAAAGGTGAGCTTGTACAAATACTGCGAGATGGTCTCCGTCTGAACCCCGGGCCCGCCTTTGGTCATGATTGAGACCAAGTCAAAGATCTTGAAGCACTCCACGCTTCGCAAAACAAGGGCGATGAAAATCACCTTCTTCATGCGCGGGATGATAATCTTGAAGAAATTCTGTAAGTTGGAGCCGCCGAGCAGCTTTGCCGCAGTGAGTTGGTCCTGCGGAACACCCAGCATGCCAGCGAGCAGGATGAGGAACATGAGAGGCGTCCACTGCCAGATATCGGCCACCATGATGGTAATGATGGCGCGGTTGGGGTCGGTCAACCAGGAGAAGGTGGAGGGCAGGCCGAGCGTGTGGTTAACAGGCCCCGTGCCCTGGAAGCAAAGATAAAAGATCAAGCCAACGACCGCTGGCACAACCATCATCGGCGTCAACAGGATGGAGTAAAGGACTTTCCGTCCTGGAAACTGGTCCACAAACAGATAGGCAAGTCCAAGCCCGAAGATGAACTCGATGGGCACCGTTACAACCATGATCAAGAACGTGCGCAGAATTGCTTTCAACAGGCGGTCATCGGTCAGCAGCGTCCAATATTGTTCCCACCATGCCATGTTGAGATAAGCCATGTACCAAGGGTCGCCATCAAGCGGACTCCACCATGTGAGGCTGAGATAAAGCTGCATG
>JANOTU010000116.1:0-3739 GCA_031416515.1 Hyphomicrobiales bacterium | reverse complement strand
TCAAGGACTATTTTCAAATTCAATTATCCACAGATGACGCAGATGGCCACGGGGCAGACCTGGGAGGAGATGTGGACAGATTTGCTCAGGCCATTGACCGCCCACGCGGAGGCGCCGCGTCTATGGCGGCGCTGGAAGCAGACAGGATGAGTATTTCAAGCCAGAAAAGCACCGACCAAGGCCGGGTTGCCGATCAGTACCTTTTTCTTGGTCTGATTTGCCGCATGCCACTCCCGCCAGCCCGTCCCGGCCGGCAACGCGGCGTCTCGCTCGCGGGCTGTCAACCGCCGTCCCCGCTCGTCGCGCCTCGAGCCGTCCACTTCCCACCTTTGCCGAATCGCTTGAATGTCAACCATCCAAAAGCTAATAACCTCATCCGGGATATCCAGAGGATTCCATCAGCCGCGGGTCATTTCGCCACCTCTCCAGGACGGCAAATTGATTCACTTGTTGCTGGGCGTCGCCCAAGGGGAAATCAAATGAGGAGACAGAGATGGGTAATCCAGTCAGCGGTGGCGCGATCATAACCGGAGCAGCCAGCGGCATCGGGCGCGAGATCGCCACAACACTTGGCGGGGATGGCTTCGGCATTGTGATCGCCGACCTGAACGAGAAGATGGGCAAGGAGGTCGCCGACCGCATCATCGCCGATGGCGGCGCGGCGATCTGCCAGAAAGTCGATGTCACTGACCGCCAGTCGGTGCGCGCCGCCGTTGATGCCTGCCGCAAGTCCTTCGGCTGCGTGAAGGTGATGATCAACAATGCCGGCTTCAACAAGCCCGAGCCGTTCCTGCAGGCGAGCGAGGAAATGTGGCACAAGATCATGGACGTCAATGGGCTGGGCGTGATGATCGGCATGCAGGAAGCGGCCAAGGCCATGATCGCGGACCAGACCAAGGGCAAGATCATCAACACCGCCTCGATCGCCAGCCGCAGCGGTTTCCCGGACTGGGCGCCCTATTGCGCCAGCAAATTCGCCGTGGTGGGCCTCACCCATGCGGGTGCGCGGGCCTTGGCCAGTCACGGCATCACCGTCAACGCCTTTGCCCCGGGTGTCGTTGTCACACCCCTGTGGGACCAGCTCGACAAGGACTTGATGGCACTGGGTCTGAGCTCGGCGCCGGGTGAGGCCATGGAGAATTTCTCCAGTTCGATCCTGCTGGGCCGCGTAGCCCAGCCCAGCGACGTGGTCGGCACCGTCCGCTTCCTCGCCTCGCCCGCCTCAGATTACATGACTGGCCAGGTGCTGCTCATCGACGGGGGGATGATCCTGCAATGAGTGAATCCCTTGCCATCATCACCGGCGCCAATGGCGGGATTGGCCAGGCCTGCGTGAAGAAGTTTGCATCGCAAGGCTGGTCGGTCGTCCTTGCCGACAGCGATAGCCGCGTAACAGATACGGCAAAACAGATTGCTGCTGTGCCAGGCCAGCGCATCATCGGCGTCACCGCCGACATCACCCAGGACTCCGGCGTGGCGAGGGTTGTCGCCGCAGTTGAAGGCGCCGGCATTCCGCTGCGCTTCCTCGGCCTGGTCGCCGGCGTCAACCAGTCCGCCAGCGCCGTCGAGGATTTCGACATGGCGGAATGGGACCGCATCATGTCGATCAACCTGCGCGCCAACGTGCTGATGATGCGGGCGCTCATCCCCGCCCTGCGGGCCGCAGGCAAGGCCTCGATTGCCACCGTGTCGAGCTACTGGGGCCGGGCCGGGCACGGTTACTTCAGCGCCTATTGCGCCTCGAAGGCGGCCCTCATCTCACTCACCCAGTCGGCGGCGGCGGAACTGGCGCCCGGAATCCGCGTCAATTCGCTTGCCCCCGGCAACGTCGGCACGCCGATGCATTACAACGCCCTGCGCGACGAGGCCGCCAAGCGCGGCATCACCGAGACGGAAATGCGCGACATTGAATGGGCGAAGATCCCGATGGGGCGCCCCGCCGATCCGGCGGAAATGGCCTCGGCGCTTTATTTCCTCGCCTCGGACGAAAGCGCCTACATGACGGGCGCAACCCTCGACGTGAACGGCGGCTGCGGATTCTACTGAGGCCTGTGCCGCTGCCGCTCTCCTGTCAAGCTCGGGCAAAGTGGCTGAGCGGACATGCTGGACAAACCGGTCAGCAAGCGCGTTGCCACCCGGCTTTGCGAAGAATGAACTGCATCCATTGACCCACAATTCAGATTGAGAAAGACCTTGTGATTGGCGGGAAATTCCCCAAATATTTCAATCATGGCATCGCCTCAAAAATTCGAAAATTGGTTGCGGCCGGAGCCATCCGGTCTCTATTGCGAAGCGGGCGATTTCTACATTGACCCCCTGTTCCCGGTTGATCGCGCCATCGTCACGCATGGCCACTCTGATCATGCCAGACCTGGTCATCAGGCCGTTTTGGCAACGGGTGAAACGCTGGACATCATGAAAATCCGATTAGGGGATGGCGCGGGAAAAACCACGCAATCCCTTAAATACCATGAAGCTGTCCAACTCGGGGAGGCGGCGGTGCATCTGGTGCCGGCAGGTCATATTCTCGGCAGCGCGCAGGTGGTCATCGAGTATAAGGGGCAACGCGCAGTGATTTCCGGCGACTATAAACGCCAATCAGATTCGACCTGTCCGGCCTTCGAACCGGTCACATGCGATCTGTTCATTACCGAGGCCACCTTTGGTTTGCCGGTTTTCAAGTTTGATTCTCCCGGCAATGAAATCCAAAAACTTCTCGCCTCCCTGCGGGCATTCCCGGATCAGACGCACCTGATCGGCGTCTATGGGTTGGGCAAATGCCAGCGGGTGATCTCCCTGCTGCGCGAGGCCGGTTATGAAAAGCCGATCTGGCTGCACGGCGCATTGAAGGCCACCACCGACTATTATGCGCGTTGTGGCATGCGCTTTGGCGATTTGCGCCTGGTGGCGGATGCCACGGAAACACTGGGCGGTGAAATCGTGCTTTGCCCTCCTTCGGCCCTTGGTGACCGGTGGTCGCGGCGTTTCACCGAGCCCATTCATGCCCTGGCTTCGGGCTGGATGCGGGTGCGGGCACGAGCCCGGCAAAGGGGGGCAGAGCTTCCCCTGGTAATTTCCGATCACGCGGATTGGCCAAATCTGCTCGCCACGGTTGTTGATACGGAAGCCGGAGAGGTGTGGATAACCCACGGACGCGAAGAAGCGCTGGTTCATGAATTGACACGTCTTGGCCTCACGGCAAAAGCGCTGTCGATCATTGGACGGGAAGAAGATCTGGAATGAAGGAATTTGCGATACTTCTCGATGCTCTTTCCAATACGCCTTCGCGCAATGGTAAACTGACCCTGCTGCGCAATTACTTCCTTCGATCCCCTGACCCTGATCGGGGCTTTGCGCTTGCGGCGCTGACTGATGAAATGCCGGTTACCATTCCACTGCGGCGTGTCCTGACCGAACTCTCGGCATCGCGCTTCGACCCTGTGCTTTTTAAGTTTTCACGCGATTACGTGGGCGACACGGTCGAGACGCTTTCGCTTCTGTGGCCAGATACCGGCAGGGAAGGTCCGCCGCTTGGGCTGGGTGAAATTGTCGACGTGGTCAAAATAGCATCCGGGCAGCGCCTTGCGGAACAAATTGCGAGCTGGCTTGATGGCATGGATACAAACGAGCGCTGGGCTTTGCTCAAGTTTTTGTCCGGGGCTCTCCGGGTCGGCGTTTCGGCAGGACTGGCAAAACTTTCCATCGCCAAAGCCTTTGACCACAGTCGGGAAGAGATTGA
>JANOTU010000115.1:0-1742 GCA_031416515.1 Hyphomicrobiales bacterium | reverse complement strand
TGGCGGCGTCAAGCTGGCATCCGCAGCCACCGGCATTCGTTACAAGAACCGGCCGGATGTGTTGTTGGCGGTGCTCGACGAGGGCAGCAGTGTGGCAGGCTGTTTCACCAAGTCGAAATCGCGCTCGGCCCCGGTTGACTGGTGCGAGGATGCCCTGGCGGGAGGCTCTGCCCGCGCGGTGGTGATCAATGCCGGCAATGCCAACGCCTTCACCGGCAAGGCCGGGGTCAAGACGGTGCTGGCGGTGGCAGACGCCGCAGCCAAATTGCTGGACTGCGGCCCAAGTGAAATCTTTCAAGCCTCAACCGGGGTAATCGGCGAGCCGCTTGATCCAACCCCCATTACCAGCGCACTGCCGAAACTCGTGCATTCCGCCAGTGCGGATGGCTGGTCTGATGCCGCGCGCGCCATCATGACCACGGATACATTTCCAAAGGCTGCCACGGCCACAGTGAAATTCGGCGGCAAGACTGTGACCATCAACGGCATCGCCAAGGGCTCGGGCATGATCGCCCCCGACATGGCGACGATGCTCGCCTTCATTTTCACCGACGCGGCGATCCCATCGCGGCTCCTGCAACGGCTGCTCACGCGCGCCGTTGCCAAATCATTCAATTGTGTGACCGTGGATGGTGACACATCCACATCCGACACGGTGCTGCTGTTTGCCACCGGTGCTGCGGGTGCGGTGCCTCCGGGCCTTAAATTTGTGGCTGACAAGCGCCTCAATGCTTTTGTCAAGGCGCTTGATTATATCTGCCTTGATCTGGCCCAGCAGGTGGCCAGGGACGGCGAGGGCGCATCCAAGTTTATCGAGATTTCAGTCACAGGCGCCGAATCAGACCGCGCCGCCCACCGCATCGCCATGTCGATTGCCAATTCGCCGCTGGTGAAAACCGCCATCGCCGGCGAAGACGCGAACTGGGGCCGCATTGTCATGGCCATCGGCAAGGCTGGCGAAAAGGCCATCCGCGACAAGCTTCGCATCAAGATCGGCGGCATACAAGTGGCCAGGAACGGCATGAAGGATCCAGCTTACAAGGAAGCCCAGATCATGCCGCACATGAAGGGCCGCAACATTGTGATCGCGGCTGACGTCGGCGTGAATTCGGGCAAGGCCACGGTGTGGACCTGCGATCTCACGCACGCTTACATTGACATCAACGGCGCCTATCGCAGCTGATGAAAATCGTCCTCGTCGCCGCCGTGGCGCTGATTGACGCTGATGGCCGGGTGCTGATTTCCAAACGCCCGGAGGGCAAGGAGCTTTGCGGCTTGTGGGAATTTCCCGGCGGCAATGTGGAAGCAGGTGAGCGGCCTGAAGCCGCATTGATCCGTGAACTGAAAGAAGAACTCGCCATCGATGTGACCGAAGCGTGTCTCGCCCCCCTGACCTTCGCCAGCCACGCCTATGAGACGTTTCATTTGCTGATGCCGCTCTACGTCTGCCGCCGCTGGAAGGGCACCGCGCGCGGCGCCGAGGGCCAGGACATCGCCTGGGTAAAGCCGCTCAAGCTCCGCGATTACAATATGCCGCCCGCCGATGTTCCGCTCATTCCGCACCTGATCGATTTACTTTGAGCGCGTCCGCCAGGCGCATTTTGGCGCTGCCGGGTTTGAGGGGTTGCTGCTGGCTTTCGTGGGGGGACCAGGCGGTGAGCCAGGCGAGTTCGGTGGTGGCGCGGATGCGGGTGTCGGGGTCGGAGAAATGCGCGCCGTAGTGCCTGGCGGCGGCGATGAGC
>JANOTU010000114.1:0-1549 GCA_031416515.1 Hyphomicrobiales bacterium | reverse complement strand
TGTCGAACGGCGTCTGTCCATGATTGCGCTGCGCGGGATCGACCGCGCGCATGTCCGGAATGTGATTGAGCCAGCACTGCTCGGCGCAGGAGCCGATGTTGAAGTATACCCGCTGTATGGCCTCATGAACACCAATTGAATCCTCACCGCCCTTGAGAATGCCAGGCACCCGCTCCGGCTTGACCGAGCGTTCCCAGCATTTGCCCGGCTTGCCCGGCTCACACCAACAACTGTCCCCGGGTTCAGCGGGGCACATCGACGCCTTGCGCCACTTCATGATCAGATCGTCATGAACCGGTCGCCTGGCAAAGTTGATGATGGCATTCATGGTGCTGGCATTTGACACAAAATCCATGGGCAGTGCCGAGGTATCAACGATTCCAGGCCTGGCGCGCGCGATCAACTGCCACTCCAGCTTGTGCTGCGACAGGCCAGACGCGAGCAGATTCGAAATCCGGCTGTATTGGTTGCCGACCAGCCCGTCGATATGATCCCAGGATGGCGCATCGGGATTTGGCGGTGGCTTGAGCGGATCATAGGCGATGTGGCAGGCGCCGCAGGACATACCAATCCGGAACGGCGGCTCAATGGCTGGATCGGCCAGCAAGTTGACCCGGCCATCCGGGTCGTCAGCGTTGCTGGACAGGAAATTGCGATATGCTTCCCAGGATTCAGCCGAACCATTCAACTCTGTCCAAGCGTCCTGGTCGAATTTGGAGTTGGGGAATTTCCGCAGGCCCAGCATTCCGGTCGATGTGCCAAAGCGGAGATCGCAAGGGTTCTGGCGATTGTCGGCAGGCCCGTGCGGCGTATCCGGATTGAATGGCGCATCCTTGAAATCACAGGCGGGATCGCGGTAGCCAGGCTTGCCCACAAATTGCAGAAGCGTGTCATCGCCGGGGCACCACTGGAAGCCATAGGTTTCCGACAGAGATTTTGCCGGGCAGTTGGGCACCCCCGGCACACAGCAATCAGGATCTGGAATGCCGCCCCATGCCTGGAAAATATCACCCTTCTTGCTGGCCCCAAGAATTCTGAACCAGTCAATGGCCGCACCAAGCCTCTGGGGATAAGAGTAGGAAAAAAACCGGTCGTTGAAAGCGGTCGCGTTGAACCAGATATCGCGTCCGGCGCGGGCGCCGTCAGAGTATTTGTGGTCCTGAGCGGCAAAGCCCTCACTCAGCGTCGACTGGGCCATGACAGGAGAGGCTTGCCCTGCAAACAGCAAAAAGGCCCACGCCAGCAATACCACAAGACTTCGAAACACTGCGCGCATGCAAAAGTTTCCTCGTCTAGACCCGTCCTGCGGTCATTATATCCACATTCAGGAAGATTATGCCAGCAGATTCTTGCTGCGGCTTAGCGCAGCTTGGTCTCCGGCACTTTGAGGGCGTCGGCAAGCCGGTGCTTGGCGCTGCCGGGTTTGAGGGGTTGCTGCTGGCTTTCGTGGGGGGACCAGGCGGTGAGCCAGGCGAGTTCGGTGGTGGCGCGGATGCGGGTGTCGGGGTCGGAGAAATGCGCGCCGTAGTGCCTGGCGGCGGCGATGAGC
>JANOTU010000113.1:0-1508 GCA_031416515.1 Hyphomicrobiales bacterium | reverse complement strand
TGCAGCCTTCAAGAGCGAGATTTCCCTTTAAAACAGCAAGCCCGCCATCCCTGGAGAAGGGGGTTTCAGCGCTGCGAATGACACCTTTTTCGCGGTCGAGATCGAGATCATCCCAGCGCTGGTCCTGGCTGAAGGCGACCTGGGTTGGAACCCCGCCCGGCGCCGCCATGAAGAATTTGCGCACCGAGTCGCTCTTGGTGCGGCTGATATCCCAGCGGTCCAGGGCATCGGCCATGGTGGCGGAGTGGACGGTGGGGAGATCGCGGTTGATCAGGCCGGCGCGGTCAAGCTGGCCCAAAATGGCCATGATGCCGCCGGCCCGGTGCACGTCTTCCATGTGAACATCGGATTTGGCCGGGGCCACCTTGCACAGCACCGGCACCTTGCGCGAGAGCCGGTCGATGTCGTCCATGGTGAAATCAATCTTGCCTTCATGCGCCGCGGCCAGGATGTGCAGCACCGTGTTGGTGGAGCCGCCCATGGCGATATCCAGCGTCATGGCATTTTCAAAGGCGCCAAAGCTCGCCACATTGCGCGGCAGCACGGATGCGTCATTCTGCTCGTAATAGCGCTTGGCGATATCGACGATGAGGTGGCCCGCTTCGAGAAAGAGCCGTTTGCGGTCGGCATGGGTGGCCAGCGTTGAGCCATTGCCGGGGAGCGAGAGGCCCAGCGCCTCGGTGAGGCAGTTCATCGAATTGGCCGTGAACATGCCGGAGCATGAACCGCAGGTGGGGCAGGCGGACCGCTCCATCACCGCGACGTCCTCGTCGGAGACATTGTCATCAGCGGCGGCGACCATGGCGTCGACCAGGTCAACGGCTTTGACCTTGCCATTTTTCATCAGCACCTTGCCCGCTTCCATGGGGCCGCCGGAGACAAAGACGGAAGGGATGTTGAGGCGGAGCGAGGCCATCAACATGCCGGGCGTGATCTTGTCGCAATTGGAAATGCACACCATGGCGTCAGCGCAATGGCCGTTGATCATGTATTCCACGCTGTCGGCGATAATCTCGCGGGACGGCAGCGAATAAAGCATCCCGTCATGGCCCATGGCGATGCCGTCATCAATGGCGATGGTGTTGAATTCCTTGGCGACCCCGCCCGCCGCCTCAATCTCGCGGGCGACCATCTGGCCCAGATCCTTCAAATGCACGTGACCCGGCACAAACTGGGTGAAGGAATTGACCACCGCGATGATCGGCTTGCCAAAATCGCCATCCTACATGCCGGTGGCGCGCCACAGGCCGCGAGCACCCGCCATGTTGCGGCCATGGGTGGTGGTGCGGGAGAGATAGGGAGGCATGGGTTTTTCCTTTGTGAAATTTGCGCCACTATAGCGCAAGTTTTGGGGATGTGGAGCCTCATTTCAACTTTTTTATCCCCGCCATTTCAACAGTGAAATGCCCGCTTTCGACAGGTCGGCTTTTCGTCGGCGGGGGCTATTTTTTCCCGAACCGGGCGGCGAGCAAGGTGTTGGCGCGTTCGAGGTCGAATTTACCAGGATT
>JANOTU010000112.1:0-12098 GCA_031416515.1 Hyphomicrobiales bacterium | reverse complement strand
AGATTTCGGCGCGTAATCGGCGCCATTGATGATCGCAGGCCGCCCCTCAAGGCGCAGCGCCGCAACCCGCTCCGGCGTTTCCGCAATCACCCGGCCCCGCCGCACCACTTTCAATCTGTTGGCTTTCAACCGAATGGCCTCAATGGGGTCCGTGGCCTGCAAAATCACGAAATCCGCAAAGCACCCTTTCTCCAGCCCATAGCCTTCGAGATGCATGGCCCTGGCCGGGTTCACCGTCACCGCATCAAAGGCCCAGCGCATAGCCTCGCGCGAGGTCATGGGGGCCACATGAATGCCCATGGCCGCCACTTCCAGCATGTCGGCCTGGCCCAGCGGATACCACGGGTCCATCACGCAGTCATGGCCGAAGGAGACATTGATGCCGGCTGCCCGCAGCTCCGGCACCCGCGTCATGCCGCGGCGTTTGGGGTATGTATCATGGCGGCCCTGAATGGTGATATTGATCAGCGGATTGGGCGTTGCATGCAGTCCCGCCTCCGCAATCAGGGGGATGAGTTTTGCGACATAGTAATTGTCCATGGAGTGCATCGAGGTCAAATGCGATCCCACCACCCGCCCCTGAAGCCCCAATCTCTGCGTCTCACAAGCCAACGCCTCCACATGGCGCGACATCGGATCATCGGTCTCATCGCAGTGAATGTCCACCAGCAGCCCGCGCTTTTCCGCAATTTCGCAAAGTTCCTTCAAGCTGGCAGCGCCTTCGCCCATGGTGCGCTCAAAATGCGGGATGCCGCCCACCACATCCACGCCCAGATCAAGCGCCCGCAACAAATTCGCCCGCGCGTTTTTCGAGCGATAAAACCCATCCTGCGGGAACGCCACAATCTGCAATTCGATATAGGGCGCGATCCTCTTCCTCACCTCAAGCAGCGCTTCCACACACAAAAGCCGGTCATCGCAAACATCAACATGGGTGCGAATGGCCCCCATCCCTTGCGCCACCGCGAGATCACAATAGCGCATCGCGCGCTCAACAACGGCCTCATGGGTCAGCAGCGGCTTGAGTTCTCCCCAGAGCGCAATACCCTCAAGCAAAGTGCCGGAAATGTTAAGCCGGGGCAGCCCCAGCGACAGCGTCGCATCCATATGAAAATGCGAATCAACAAAAGGCGGCGACACCAGATACCCCTTGGCATCAATGATCTCGCGCGCCACAGGCGCAGTCCCCTGCTCCACCGCCACAATCCGCCCGCCCTGGCAGGAAATCGTCATGCCCGTCCGCCCGTCAGGCAGTTTCGCATTTATTACGGCAAGATCAATCATGGGTCATCTCCAAAGAACCGCGTGAAAGAAAGCCGAGCCGCTGGCCCATGTCAAATGCAGAACAGGATTTTGTGTTTCGGCGAGTTGTTGCTATATTTGCCGCATGAACAAACAAGATATAATTGACAGCCTGAAGCCCCAGCGCGAGAATTTGCGGAACCTGGGCGTTGCGTCCCTGCGGCTTTTCGGGTCTGCCGCGCGCGGCGAGGCCGGTCCGGACAGTGACGCAGATTTTCTGGTGCGATTTCAGGACACACCCACTTATGACCATTACATCGATCTGAAGCAGCTTCTGGAGGAAGCGCTGGGAATGCGTGTGGACCTTGTCACGGAAGAAGCGCTCCGCCCTGCCATGCTGAAAAACGTGGAGCGGGATGCCATACTTGTCGCGTGAATGGCAACTCTACTGGGAAGACATGCTGGAAGCGTCGAGGCGCGTTGTGCGCTATACGCGAGGCTTGGACGCTGACACATTTGCCAGAGACGACATGATCCGCGATGCTGTTTTGCGGAATCTGGAGGTGATCGGCGAAGCGGCGAAACGGCGAAACGGCTTCCAATGGACGTTCGCAACAGTCATCCAAATATCGAATGGCGCCGCATCGCTGGATTCAGGGATGTGATTGCCCATGCCTATTTCGGCATTCATCCCGCCATTTTATGGGACATCGTCGCCAACAAGATTCCGGCCCTCTTGCGGCAGATGGAAGACGAAGCCTAATCTGCGCAAATCAGCGGCAGCAATAAACAAGGTGGGGACGCATTGATGACTGCCAGAATAACTGCTTCAGCGGCGCGAAATATTTCCGCAGATGAAGCGGCGCAGCTTGTCACCTCCGGCATGTGGCTCGACTATGGCGCAGGGCTGGCGCAGCCGGATGTGTTCGATGCGGCCCTCAGCCTCCGCAAGGCGGAGCTTGCCAATGTGAAAATCCGCTCCTGCCTCACCATGCGGCCCCGCGCGGTGATCGAGGCGGATCCGGAGGGACATCATTTCCACTGGTTCAGCTGGCATTTTTCCGGCTACGACCGCCGCAAGCATGACGCAGGGTTAAGCCACTACATGCCGCTGAACCTGGGCGAGGTGCCGGATTACTATCGCCGCTTCATTGATCCTGTCGACATCGCCATTCTCAAGGTCTGCCCTGCGGACGAGCACGGCTTCTTCAATTTCAGCGCCGCCAATCTCTGGCACCGCGCGGTGATCGAGCGCGCCCGCTGCGTCATCGTTGAAGTGAGCGAAGGCCTGCCTTACGTGCTGGGCCCGGACAACGGCGTCCACATCAGTGAAGTCGACTACATCATCGCCGGCGACAACGCGCCAGCGCCTGAGCTTCCCAACCCGCCCGCCACCGACATTGACCGCGCCGTCGCGGCCCACATCGCCGCAGAGATCAGCGATGGCGACTGCCTGCAGATCGGCATCGGCGGCATGCCCAATGCGGTGTGCGCGCTGCTCCTCGAAAGCGGCATCAAGGACCTCGGCATCCACACCGAAATGCTCACCGACGGGATTGTGGACCTCTACAAGGCAGGCCGCATCACCGGCGCGCGAAAAAGGCGCGACACCGGCAGAATCGTCTTCACCTTCGCGCTGGGCTCACGCAGTCTTTATGAGACAGCCACCCGCAACCCCGACTTCATGTGCTACCCCGTGGACTACACCAATCTCCCCCACAATATCATGCAGAACGACAATCTGGTTTCGATCAACAACACCACGCAAGTGGATTTGCAGGGCCAGGCGGCCTCTGAATCCGATGGCCACCGCCATATCAGCGGCACCGGCGGGCAATTGCAATTCGTGCGCGGGGCCTACGCTTCAAAAGGCGGCAGATCCTTCATCTGCCTCAGCTCCACCTATGACAAGCGCGGAACCCGCAAAAGCCGCATCGCCCTCAATCTCACCCCAGGAAACATCGTCACCACGCCGCGCTCGGATGTCATGCACGTCGTCACCGAGTACGGCACCGTCAATCTCAAGGGGAAATCCGTGGCCGAGCGCGCGGTCGCCCTGATCTCCATCGCCCACCCCGATTTCCGGGAGGAGCTTGAGCGGCAGGCCTATGAGCACAGGCTCATCCCGCGCGGGGTTTCGTTTTAGCTCACAGCGCAATCCGGGTCCGGATCTCGTCATATTCGGCCCGGAGCCCCGCATCGCCGCGCTCAATCAGCCCAGCATCCGTGAGCGCTTCGACATCTTCGTGAACGCGCTTGTAGTCGCGCTTCAGATTGCGCGCCAACGCCGCGATGCTGGCCTCCGGCTGGCGGTGAAGATGGCGCAGCATTTCAAAACGCTTTGTTGTCATCACGCTGGCCAGCGCCTCCCATGTTTCAAACGTGATGTGATCTTCGCAAACCTTCTCGCCAGCGCGCGCGCGCCCAACCGCGCCCAGAACCCGCCGCCTGGTGTCCGCGAAATTGCCGCCCACATGAATATCGAGTTTTGTCATAGCTTGCCCTTCCGTATCGCAGAAACATCGCGTTCAAAATCATCAAGCAATTGTTCGAGGCTGGTGAACGCATATGCTTCTTCGGCCTCGCCGAGATGGCGGTGGTCACCCTTGCCGCGCTCATTGTCATAGCCAATGATACGTTCGCCCTTGCGCCCATAAAACAGGCGGTATTTCAGGTCGTGGCCACCGGGGGGAACCGGGACGGGCACCTTCCAGATCACAACTTCAACAAGATAACCGTCTGCCAATACCCGACGATCCCGAATGATCAGCCTCGCCTTCATATGGCATCATACGCCATAGATTCCGCGCGATGTCAACCGCGAGAGCCGCCTCACCCCCCAAAGGCCCGGCTGATCCAGCTTTTCTTGTTCTCGACCGGAGCTTCCCCGCCGGAGCCGACAAGCGCGTAGGCGTCGCGGTACCATTCGGAGTTGGGATAGTTCTGGCCGAGCACGGCGGCGGCCGTCTGGGCCTCTGAGACGACGCCCAGCGCCATATAGCCCTCGGTCAGGCGGTAGAGGGCTTCTGGCGTCTGGCTGGTGGTCTGGTAGTCGGTCACCACTTTCTTGAAGCGGTTGATGCCGGCCAGATGCGAGCCCTGCTTGAGATAATAACGCCCGATTTCCATTTCCTTGCCAGCGAGGTGATCCTTGGCGAGAATGGCTTTCTTCGCGGCATCGCGGGCATAGGGCGAATCCGGAAAGCGCCGCGCCACTTCTTCCAGCGCCGCCAGCGCTTTCAGCGTGGCCGACTGGTCGCGCTTGACGTCGGCGATGCGGTCATAGTCGGAAAGGGCGATCAGATAATAGGCGTAGGGCGCATCCTTGTGGCCGGGATGCAGGGTGATGAAGCGGTTGCAGGCGTTGATGGCGTCATCATATTTGGCGCTTTGGTAATTGGCATAGGCCTGCATCAGGATCGAGCGCGTGGCCCACACTGAATAGGGATATTGCCGCTCCACCTCGGCGAATTTCTTCACCGCTGATTTGTGCGAGCCCGAATTGAGATTGACGAGGCCTTCATTGTAAAGCGCCGCCACCTTCTGGCCCTCGCCATCGGCACCCAGTTCAGGGGCGAGCGCCCCTCCGGGAGTGGCCGCAGCGCGCGTCGACGTATCCTCGCCAAGCAACCCGTCCATCACACCCGAAGAGCAGCCGCCAAGTGCCAAAGCCACCAGCAATGCCGCCAAAACACCGCCGCTGCGCCTGATCACCATCATGAAATCCAATTCAACCCGCCACGCCTGTACCGCATGGGCGTATAGAAGCACAAAACCGGGCGGAAGTGTGACTTGGCCTCAGTTGGCCTGGCGGCGCAGGAAGGCCGGAATTTCCAGGCGGTCATCGTCCATCTGCGGCTCAGGCGCGGGTTTGGGTGCGGGCGTAGGTGCCCGCGGCGCGGGCCGTGCCGCCATCACCGGCTCTTGCGGGGCAGGTGCTGGATCATCTTTGCGCGCCAGGCCAACCCCGGCGAGGCGCTCGAACAGGCCGGGCTTCTTGCGCGTGGCGTGTTCGGCGATGTTCTCAATGCGGGCCTGCTGCTCGGCGATCTGCTTTTGCGCAATCGGCGGAAAATCCGCAATGGTGGGCATGCGCGCGGGCTGCGGGCGGGGCGCTGCGGCCACGGGTTCCACCACAGGCTTGGGCGCAGGCGGCGGCGGGGCTACACGCGCCACCATGGGTGCCGGCTGGGGAGCGGACTGGGGCAGAGGTTTGGGGGCTGCGGGCTTTTCACTAAAGCCAAAAATCTGGCGGGCGATCTGCGGCTCTTCAGCTTTTGTCTGGATCTCAAAGGGCAGCCCCGTGGCCACCACGGACACCCGCATGGTGCCTTCGAGTGATTCATCAAACGTGGCGCCGAGAATGATATTGGCCTCGGGGTCCACTTCCTCGCGAATGCGGGTTGCCGCTTCATCAACCTCATAAAGGGTGAGATCAGGCCCGCCGGTGATCGAAATCAACAGCCCGCGGGCGCCCCGCATCGAGACATCATCGAGCAGCGGATTGTTGATCGCTGCTTCCGCCGCCTCAATGGCGCGCTTGTCGCCGGTGGCCTCGCCCGTGCCCATCATCGCCTTGCCCATTTCCGCCATGATAGAGCGAACGTCGGCGAAATCGAGATTGATCAGGCCTTCCTTGGTCATAAGCTCGGTGATCGAGGCAACACCGGAATAAAGCACCTGGTCGGCCATGGCGAAGGCCGCGGCAAAGGTGGTCTTTTCATTGGCGACACGGAACAGGTTCTGGTTGGGGATGACAATCAGCGTGTCGACATGCTGGGCCAGCAGCTCAATGCCGCGATCGGCCGTCTGCATCCGCCGCGCCCCCTCGAAATGAAACGGCTTGGTCACCACGCCAACGGTGAGAATGCCCTGCTCTTTGGCCGCGCGCGCAATCACTGGTGCAGCGCCTGTGCCCGTGCCCCCGCCCATGCCGGCGGTAATGAACGCCATGTGCGCGCCCGCCAGATGATCGAGAATTTCGGCCAGCGTCTCTTCAGCCGCTGCCGCGCCAATCTGCGGATGCGAGCCAGCGCCGAGCCCTTGCGTCAGCGCTGTGCCCATCTGCACGCGCCGCTGCGCTGCATTCTGCATCAGCGCCTGCGCGTCGGTGTTGGCCACCACAAATTCAACGCCCGTGAGCCCGCTCTCAATCATGTTATTGACAGCATTGCCACCAGCGCCTCCCACACCAAACACGGTGATGCGGGGCTTGAGATCAGAAAAATTCGGAACCGTAAGATTGATTGTCATGTGAGCGCCCAGCCATTGATTTGCGGTGCTTCATCTTTCTTACTGAAACCATAAGAAATGGTTAACAAACGCTAACCAAGAGCGGTTAATTTGCATTGAGCCAATCCCGCCCAGGGCCTTTCAGACGCGCGCGCTCCGCCAAGCCGGGTACAACCCATGGAACGGCGTCGTCCTGTCGCCAACGCAGAGACGGGCCAAAGACATAGGCAGCGCCGCGAACCGCCAGTTCAAGCCCTCGATTTCACCGGGCTGATGCCGAAACGTTTTACGTGAAACATTTCCTGATATGGATCAAAAACTCTCGACAAACCAGCGGCCCATCTTGGCCATGTAGCTCCGCTGGGTGTTGGCGTGGGCCTCGGCAGTTTCGTTTCTCACCACCGAATGGGCGTCAGGTTTGAGGGCGTAGTGCAGGAGGCCGCTGGCCACAGCAAAGCCTGGGCTTTGGGCCGACGCCGGGCCGCCCTCCAGGTTTGCGGGAACACCAAGCCGCACCTGTTTGCCAAGACATTCCGCCGCCGCTTCCGCCATCCCCGTCAATTGGCTGGCGCCGCCCGTCAAAACCGTGCGGTTTCCGGCGAACCGCGCCATTCCCGAAGCCTGGATGCGCTCGCTCACCATTTCGAGGATTTCCTCAACCCGCGGGCGAATAATGCTGGTCAATTGCGATTTTGGAACCTTGTGCACCCCGTCAACCCCGCGCTCGCCAAGGATTGGCACCGCCAGCAATTCGCTCTCATCAGCCTCGGAGGCAAGCGCTGTGCCCCACAGGGTTTTCATGCGCTCAGCGTGGGCCAGCGTCGTGGTGAGACCCCTCGCGATGTCATTGGTGATGTTCTGGCCGCCCAGCAAAACCACATCGGCGCACACCAGCGCGCCTTCATTGAAAATGGCAAAGCTGGTGGTGGCCCCGCCCATGTCGATGACGCACGCCCCAAGCTCCAGCTCATCGGCTTCCAGCACGGATTTAGCCGCCGCATAGGGGGCCGCCACATAGCCCGCAACCGCCAGATGCGCCCGCTCAACCGCCATTCCCAGGTTCTGCATATGGGCTGGCTCCACCATCACCACACCCAGATCAAGGCTGAGACTTGCCCCGTGCATCCCCAGCGGTGATTTGATCCCCCTGGCATCATCCAGTTGATATTGCACCGGCGTCACATGCAAAATGCCGCGGTGCCCGGTCTCGACCTTGGCCAGAGCCGCTGCCATCACGGTGTCAATATCGCGGGGCGAAACCTGGCCCGTGGCCGTCTGATGGCTGGCGGTGTGCAGCCGCGATTGCGGGCGACCCCCTGAAACATTGACATAAACCTCTGAAATCACCCGGCCAGCCATGCGCTCAGCGGCGTCCACCGCCAGCCTGATGGCCCGCTCGGCTTCATCGACATTGATGACGGCGCCGCAGCGCACCCCGCGCGAAAGCTGGTGTCCTAACCCAAGAATACGAAAAGTCCGGGCGTCCCTGGGGCCCGCCAATTCAGCGATGAGGCAGGAAATCTTGGCTGACCCCACATCAAGGGCCGCGATTATACCGCCTTCGGGCTTTTTTGTTGGCTTTTGCACCACGTTCATGAGGACACCTTTACGCCAGAACCTAATTTTTCCGGGAAGCTGCCTGCTTTTCCGGGTCTTGCTTCACTGTCGCGATCGCCACGCCAATGCGGCCTGAAATTCGCATATCCACCATTGCAACACCTTTCGACAGCAATTGCTGGGTTGCATCGAGGCGCTGCACCGCCGCCAGGGCCTGCGACCAGTCACGCTCTGGCAGCAGGATGGTGACGCCGTTGTCGAGATAGAGCGTCCAGCGGCGCTCGCCCACACGAGCAGCAGCCCGCACCTGCGACTTTAACCCGGGATTCACTTCAAGTTGGTTAATCAATTCCTCAACCGCGGCGCCAGCGCCCGCGCCTGTCACCAATGGCAGGCTGATCAGTTTGGCGGCGGCCACACCGCTCATGGCGGCCCCGGTCCGGTCAATGACCGCATATTCCGTGCCCTGCTGCCAGATGGCGAAGGGCTTGCGCTCGGAAATGGCGATGGCAAGCTGATTGGGAAAGCGCCGCTGCACGCTGGCCGATACAACCCAGTCCAGGCTTTCGAGGCGCTGTCTGGCAATCGTTGCATCAAAGCCCAGAAGCGAGTCTCCGAGGCTCACGCCAATGCTGCCAAGCACGGTTTCCGGCGCCTGATGCACCAGGCCTTCAATGCTGATGTCGTCAGCCGCCAAACCAATGAGGCCCGCAGCCTTGCCGGGAAGCTGGGTCCACGGGCTGCCCTCATATTCAAGATGCCCGCCAGCCACCAATCCGCTGGCGATGGTCAAACCGTAAAACGCCACAGCAAAGCTGCGCGCGGCAATCCGAACCCCAAGCCTGCGGCCCCAGGCGAAAGATTTACCGCGCAGTTCACGCTCATAAACGCGGGGTGCAATTTTAGTCATCTGTCCACCGAAGCATCGTTGACCATCCATGTGACGAGATCAGGAAAGCTGTGGCCTGCATGGAGCGCCATCTCCGGCACCAGGGAGGTGGCGGTCATGCCGGGCTGGGTGTTGATTTCCAGCAGGATCAGTTCACCCTCAGCACCGCCCTCGTCATTGTAGCGAAAATCCGCGCGCGAAACGCCGCGGCACCCCAGCGCCGCATGGGCCATCAACGCATATTGCTGGCATTTCCGGTAGATGTTCGGCGGGATTACGGCTGGCAGGATATGTTGTGAACCGCCGGGCATATATTTCGATTTGTAGTCGTAGAAGCTGCCCTTCGACACAATGTCGATGACCCCCACAGCCACTTCGCCGATCACCGCGCAGGTCAGCTCTTTGCCGGGAATGAAGCGTTCGGCCATGACATGGGAGCCAAATATGTGGCGCTGTTCGAGAATGATCGAAGCCGGGCCATTGGCGGCATGGCCGACGATATGGACGCCAACGCTGGAACCTTCTGCCACCGGCTTCAAAACATAAGGCAAGGGCATGGGGTGCTGGGCGGCGGCCACTTCCAGCTTCACCATCTTGCTTTCAGCCACGGGAATGCCGGCGGCGCGGAAAAGTGCTTTGGACTTTTCCTTGTGCATGGCAACGGCAGAGGCCAGTACGCCAGAATGGGTGTAAGGAATGCGCAGGGTCTCCAGCATGGCGGCAGCGCAGCCATCCTCGCCCCATTTGCCGTGCAGCGCATTGAACGCCACATCGGGCCGCAAATCCTCCAAGATATGAATGATCCGCTCGCGCGTCACATCAATGGGCACAACCTTGAAGCCCGCTGCGCGCAGCGCATTGGCACAGGCCTCGCCCGACGAGAGGCTGACCTCACGCTCAGCCGACCAGCCGCCCATGAGCACGGCGACGGTGGTGTTCTCAGGAACGCGCTTGCTCATCTATCCCCGCACGCCAATACGCTTGATTTCCCACTCAAGCTCGGTGCCGGAGGTTTCCCTGACCTTGGCGCGAACCGCCTCGCCCAGATCCTCGATTTGCGCCGCCGTGGCGCCGCCTTCGTTGATGAGAAAATTGCAGTGCAAGTCCGAGACCTTGGCAGGCCCGATGGCAAACCCCCGCATTCCAGCCTGATCAATGAGCTGCCAGGATTTCTGCCCCGGCGGATTTTTGAAGGTGGAGCCGCCGGTGCGGCTTTTGACCGGCTGGGTCAGTTCGCGGGACAGGGTGATCTTGTCCATCGCGGCGGCGATCTCGTCCGCAGTGCCGGGCCTGCCCTGCAACAGGGCCTGCGTGAAAATCAGGTCCTCCGCCGCCCCGCAATGGCGGTAAGAGTATTTCATGTCAGCGTTTAAAAGCACGTGAACAGTCCCCGATCGGTCAACAGCGCGCGCCTCAATGAGGATGTCTTTGGTCTCGCCGCCATAGGCGCCGCCATTCATGCGAAGCGCGCCGCCTATGGTGCCCGGTATACCTCTCAGAAAGGTTAATGCTTCGATACTTTTCTCCTGGGCAAAGCGCGCCACCCGCACATCCGGCACCGCAGCGCCCACGCGGATGCGAGCCCCCTCTTCCAGCTTGATATCCGAGAAACCCCGGCCAAGCCTGATCACCACACCCGGAACCCCGCCATCGCGCACGAGGAGATTGGAGCCAACGCCGATTACATGAACGGGGATGTCTCCGGGCGTGTTTTTCAGGAACGCCGCCAGATCATCCTCATCGGCAGGCGTGAACAGGACTTCGGCGGGTCCACCCACGCGAAACCAGGTAAGGTCAGCCAGCGGCGCGTTGGCCTCAAGCCGGCCACGAACCGGGGGGAGGTGTTCAAGCAACGACACAAGCGACATCCTCGCCAATAAATCCCCTTCTCCCCTCGCGGAAGAAGGTGGCGCGAAGCGCCGGATGAGGGGGCGGTGAGCCGAGGTCTGCAGGCGATAGGACTCGCTGAACCGACCCCTCATCCGGCTCGCAGGCCCTGCGGGCACTGCGATCCACCTTCCCCCGCAAGCTAAGGGAGTCACACATCTTGCGCGGGCGTGACTTGCCTTCTTCTCTTCTCCCTTGGGAGAAGAAGGGGCCCGTCGCCCTTTCTTGCGACGGGAAGATGAGGGGATACCATGCTCGATTAACTGGCTCCGGTGTTCCCTCACCCTCCCATTGCAAGGGCAATGGGCCCCACCCTCTCCCAAATGAGAGGGAAAAAAGGAAACACGCCAGTTTGTATGGTGGTTGCAAAGATGTGTGCATTCATTAGCCCCGCAAGAGGGGAAGGAAGAAGGAGGGCAACCTCATGCGGCACCTTCCGCCAATTGTCCCGGCAGCGCGTAGGCCCACTGCGTGATGGTGCCTGCCCCCAGGCAAATCACGATATCGCCGGGCTTGACGATACCGCGAACCAGGGGGGCCAATTGCTCCGGTCCGTCGATTGCATGCACGGCGCGGTGGCCGTGGGCGCGCAGCGCATCGGCCAGGGCAGTGTGCGTTGCCCCCTCAATCGGCGCTTCGCCTGCGGCATAAACAGGCGCCAGAATCACCGTGTCGGCATCGTTGAAGCAGGTGCTGAAATCATTGAACAGGCTGGCAAGGCGCGTGTAGCGATGAGGCTGCATCACCGCCACAACCTTCTGGGTTGTCACCCGCCGCGCCGCACTCAGCACAGCGGCAATCTCCACGGGGTGATGGCCATAATCATCATAGACTGTCACGCCGTCATGCGCGCCTGTCTTGGTAAAGCGGCGCTTCACACCGGTGAAACTGCGAAAGCCCTTGGCGATGTCATCATCGGAAATCTCAAGCTCCTTGGCCACCGCCAGCGCCGCCGTGGCATTGAGCGCATTGTGGTCGCCCGGCATGGCCAGGGTGAGGCCGCCAATTTCATGCGTGGCGCCGGTGCGCCTGTCGGTGAGGCGCACGGAAAAATGCGTCTCGCCATTTTCATATTTCACTTCCATGAGACGCGCATCGGCTTGTGGAGAACGGCCATAGGTGATGACGCGGCGGTCCTGCACCTTGCCGATCATTTCCTGCACCACCGGAT
Organism: Hyphomicrobiales bacterium; assembly: GCA_031416515.1. GTDB lineage: Bacteria > Pseudomonadota > Alphaproteobacteria > Rhizobiales > Aestuariivirgaceae > Aestuariivirga. Next base: position 120 of record JANOTU010000112.1, on the reverse strand, counting down.
GGTCCATGCACATGACCGCGCAGCCGTAGAAAGGGATGTTCTCGACAAAAGCGAGGAAGGCGTCTTTGGCCTTGTCGAAGGTGCCGTAATGATCAAGATGCTCGGGATCGATGTTGGTGA
>JANOTU010000111.1:0-9948 GCA_031416515.1 Hyphomicrobiales bacterium | reverse complement strand
CGGGCAGCTCAGACATGTCCTCTCAATGCCAAGCAAATGCAGCAAAGGCAAGGCCTTCGAATCGTAAACCAATGGTTAACCACCCGGCCCTTAGTTTGGCGCGCGCAAGGAGGGTGGATTCTGGCGATGACGGGCATTGGCGTTTGGTGGATCAGGAGTGTGGCGGCGCTGGCAATCTTGCTGGTCTGCTTCTCCACAGCTGTTTACGCCCAGGCGGAGATGGTCGTGGCGACTGGAACCCGCGTGGGCGGCGATCAGGCGCGCACGCGGTTTGTGACCGATCTCACGCGCGCGGTGAGCTACACTGTCTATGTGCTGCCGCAGCCCTACCGCGTCATCATTGATCTGCCCAATGTCACGTTTGATCTGCCCGCAGGCGTTGGCCGGAAAACCCGTGGGCTGATCAGCGAGTATCGCTATGGTGAGGTTGGACCAGGGCGCTCGCGCATTGTGATCGACACCAAAGGCCCGGTGTTTATCGAGAAATCCTTTATTGTTGAAAGCGACGGGAACCAGCCGGCGCGGATCGTTGTTGATCTGGTGCAGACCACGCCTGAGAAATTCCTGGCCACCTATGGCAAGGAAGAATCGCTGAACGATGCTGCGGTGGCTGCTGCGGCCGAGGCTGCGGCAGAGGAACCCTATGAAAGCGCCAGCGTTCAGCCCGCCATGGCGCCGCCCGGCGATGTTGCAAGTGAACCGCTGGCGGCACCCCTGGCCTTGCCGCCGCCTGACCGGCCACCCCGGCGCAATGGGCGAAAACTTGTGGTGATTGATCCGGGGCACGGCGGCGTTGATCCAGGCGCCATTGGCCTCAACAAAACAAAAGAGAAGGATGTGGTGCTGGCCTTCGGTCTCGCTTTGCAAGAGAAGCTGAAGCAATCCGGCGAATATGATGTGGAGTTGACTCGCGACGACGATGTTTTTGTTTCGCTCAAAGACCGGGTGAAAGTGGCGCGCGAAAAAGAGGCTGATCTTTTCATTGCCATTCATGCCGATATCCTGCGCGGGCAAAGCACGCGCGGCGCCACGATCTACACGCTTTCTGAAACAGCATCCGACGCTGAAGCCGAGGCTCTGGCGCAGAAAGAAAACCACAGCGATATCATCGGCGGCATCAATCTCGGCGTTGAAAATGAGGAAGTAACCGGCATCCTGATTGACCTGGTGCAGCGCGAATCAAAAAACCACTCGGTGTTCTTTGCCAGAAAAGCCGTGGCGGAAATGAAGTCGGTCACCGCCTTCACCGGCAAGCCCCTGCGCTCCGCCGGTTTCGTGGTGCTGAAAGCGCCGGATGTGCCGTCTGTGCTCATCGAGCTTGGGTTCTTGTCCAGCCGCCGCGACGAGGCCCAGCTTAAAGATGAGGCCTGGCGCAACAAGGTCGCCGCCGCCATGGCGCGGGCCGTTGATAAATATTTCTCCAGGGAAGTCGCGGCGCGGGAAAAATAGCCTCCCGGTTTTTGCCACATTCGGAGCTTAGGGTCTGCAAGGAAATAAGCGACTCATTGCGAATCGAACCACCATCCCACGACCGTCATCCCAGCGAAAGCTGGGATCCAGCTTGCAGCTTGAACAGGCCTTGATTATCGAAGCTCCGTTACGCTGAAAGCTGGATGCCAGCTTGTCCCTGGCATGACGAAACTGGGGAGCGGGCAACTTCGACATGATACTGTTATTTCCTGATGGGCCCTTGGCGAAAGTGCTGGTTTGGGGGCCGCATTGTGGCTATGGGCCAAGATTGCTTTTGGAGTTTGACTGGGCGGATGTGGCGTTTTCTGGGTTGGTTGTTTGGCGTGGGCTGCACGGTGTTTCTGGGTGCCGCTGTGGCTGCGGGCTATGTGATCTGGGACGTTTCCAAAGATCTGCCTGATTACAAGCAGCTTGCCTCATATGAGCCCCCGGTGATGAGCCGCATTCATGCAGCCGATGGTTCGCTGCTGGCGGAATATGCTGAAGAGCGGCGCCTGTTCCTACCCGCCTCGCAATTGCCGCCGCGCCTGATCCAGGCTTTCATTTCAGCTGAAGACAAAACTTTTTTTGAGCATGGCGGGCTCGATTGGGCTGGGATTGCCTCGGCGGGATTTCGCTATGCGAAAATCAAACTGGGCGGCGGCGGTGGCCAGATCGTTGGCGCCTCCACCATCACCCAGCAGGTGGCAAAGAATTTTCTCCTCACCAATGAGCAGACGGTGACGCGCAAGTTGAAAGAAGCAATATTGTCGCTGCGCATTGAGCAAGCCTTCAACAAGCAGCAGATCATCGAGCTCTATCTCAATGAGATCTTTTTCGGGTTGGGCTCATATGGTGTAGCCGCAGCGTCGCTGAATTATTTTGCCAAGCCGCTCAATGAATTGTCGCTTGAGGAGATCGCCTATCTGGCGGCCCTGCCCAAGGGCCCCAATAACTATCACCCGGTGAAAGACAAGGAAAAGGCCATTGAACGGCGCAACTGGGTGATTGGTCAAATGTATTCCAATGGTTACGTCTCCGTTGCGGAGATGAAGACGGCGCAAGCGCAACCCTTGCAAACCAGCGCGAGGCCATTTGGCGCGCAGTTGTTTGCGGCGGAATCTTTTTCTGAAGAAGTGCGCCGCGAGCTGGTGGCGCTCTATGGCAAGGAGAAGCTTGAGCGCGGCGGCCTGTCGGTGCGCACCACCCTTGATCCCAAACTGCAACTCTATGCGCGCCAGGCGCTGGCGCGCGGGCTGATCACTTTCGACCGCGCCCGCGGCTACCGGGGTCCCATCACCAAAATTGAAATGGTGGGCGACTGGGGTGAGGTGATCGCAGGAAGGAAAGTGCCCGCCGATGTGGCGCCCTGGCACCTGGGCGTGGTGTTGCAAGTCAGCGATGCCCAAGCCATTGTCGGATTGCAGCCGAAGCCTCAGGCTGATGGCAAGATTTCCGGGGAGCGCCAGCAGGCCACAGTTCCGTTGGCCTATCTTCAATGGGCCAGGGCTTATGTCGACGGCACAAAGCGGGGGCCTGAGATCAAGGCGGCCAGCGATGTGCTGGCGGTGGGCGATGTCATCTATGTGGCGCCCAGCAGGGATCCCAACCAGTGGCACCTGATGCAGATGCCCGATGTCGAAGGGGCGCTCGTGGCCATGGACCCGCATACGGGCCGCGTGCTCTCATTGGTTGGCGGGTTTTCCTATGGCAAGAGCCAGTTCAACCGGGCGGTGCAAGCGCGGCGCCAGCCCGGGTCTTCGTTCAAGCCTATTGTTTATGCGGCGGCGCTCGACAATGGCTATACGCCAGCTTCCGTTGTGCTTGATGCGCCCATTGAGTTCCAGATGCAGTCGGGCGAAATCTGGAAGCCCAAGAATTATCAGGACAAGTTCTTTGGCCCTTCAACCCTGCGGCGCGGCATTGAGCAATCGCGCAATGTGATGACAGTGCGGCTTGCCAATGAATTGGGGCTGGTGCGGGTGGCTGATCTGGCCCAGCGCCTTGGCATTTATGAGCACATGCCGCAGCAGCTTGCCATGGCGCTGGGCGCTGGCGAGACCACCTTGCTGCGCATGACGACCGCCTACAGCATGATTGACAATGGCGGCAAAAAAATCAACGCCACCTTGATTGACCGGGTGCAGGACCGCTATGGCCGCACCGTTCTGCGCCAGGACAAGCGCGATTGCAGCGCGTGCAAGGCGGAGACTTACGACGCGAATGCGCCAGAACCCGAATTGCTCGATGTCCGCGAGCAGGTGATGAACCCGTTCACCGCCTATCAGATTACATCAATGATGGAAGGTGTGGTCGAGCGCGGCACCGGCAAGAGATTGAAAGTGGTTGGCAAGCCCGTGGCTGGCAAGACCGGCACGTCCAACGAAGAACGCGATGCCTGGTTCATTGGCTTCACGCCTGATCTGGCTGTCGGCGTTTATGTGGGCTACGATACGCCAAAGCCCATGGGCAAGGGCCGCACCGGCGGCGAGCTTGCCGCTCCCATTGTCGCTGAATTCATGCGCCTTGCCTTGCGCGACAAGGTGGCGACACCGTTCCGCGTGCCGCGCGCCATTGAGCTGGTTCCCATTGATGCCAAAACCGGCACGCGCGGTGTTTTCGGGCGCGAGGGCGTTATTCTGGAGGCCTTCAAGCCCGGCGATGAGCCGCCAAGCGCCACCAAGGTGATTGGCGAGGGCATGGAAACCGCGTTGGATGAGCCTGCCAGTGAAGGCGTGGTGCTGGTGGATCCCGACAATGAGTTTGTGGAAGATGGGTTGACGCAAGACCCCGGCGGCCTCTATTGAGCCGCCATGCGCGCTGAGATCACAAATTTGATAGACGACATGCAGCAATCAATTGGATTGCTGAGGAGGCATCTTTGACTGGGATTCAGCGCTTCGGCAACTAGCCGAGTTGAATGCCAAGGCGGAGGATTCCAGCATCTGGAATGATCCGCAAAAAGCCCAGGAGGTGATGCGCAAGCGCCAGGACCTTGATGACCGGATCAAGGGCGTGCTCCGCCTGGAGCAGGTGATTTCCGACAGCCGCGAACTCATCGAGATGGGCGACAGCGAGGGTGACCAGTCGGTGGTCGCTGACGCCGAGAAGGCCTTGCTGGCGCTCAATACCGAAGTTGCCGAGCGCGAGCTTGAAACCCTGCTCTCGGGCGAAGCTGACGGCTTTGACGCCTATGTGCAGATCAATGCGGGCGCTGGCGGCACCGAGAGCCAGGACTGGGCCTCGATGCTCATGCGCATGTATGTGCGCTTTGCCAACCGGGTTGGCTACAAGGTGGAAATTCTGGACGAGCATTCGGGCGAAGAGGCCGGAATCAAATCCTGCACGCTGGAAATCAAGGGCCGCAATGCCTACGGCAAGCTGAAAACCGAATCGGGCGTTCACCGCCTGGTGCGGATATCGCCTTACGATTCAAATGCGCGCCGCCACACCTCTTTTGCCTCGGCCTGGGTCTATCCGGTTATTGACGACACCATTGATATCCAGGTGAATGAAAGCGACTGCCGCATTGATACTTACCGGGCCTCGGGTGCTGGCGGGCAGCACATCAACAAAACCGATTCAGCCGTGCGCATCACCCATGCGCCCACCGGCATTATAGTGGCCTGCCAGGCCGAGCGCTCACAGCACAAGAACCGGGCCGCCGCGTGGAAAATGCTGAAAGCCCGTCTTTACGAGCTGGAATTGCAGAAGCGCCAGGAAAAGGTCGACGCCGCCAACGCCACCAAAACCGACATTGGCTGGGGCCACCAGATCAGGTCTTACGTTCTACAGCCCTATCAGCTTGTGAAGGACCTGCGCACCGGCCACACCAGCACCAACCCGTCCGCCGTGCTCGACGGCGATCTCGATGATTTCATCCAGGCCTCGCTCGCGCACAAGATCAAGGGTGGCACCGAGGACATTGAAGACATTGAAGACATTGATTGATTTAACGCTGGCGGTAGGGTGATACCGGTCGGTAATTGTCCACAGCAGAACCTGCCCAATCGGGCTCTTCGACTTCTTGTTGAAACTCGCCTTGGGTGCCTTGCAGGAAATCAACCGGTTTGGCGGCGGCGGAAGAGCCAAAGGGGTCGTTGGTGCGCAGCACCGAGCCGTTGAGGCGGGCGCGGTTGTCAACTTCAATGGTGGCGCTCACCACATTGCCATCGACATGGGCGCCAGCGTCCAGAGATATATGATAAGCCCGCAGGGGGCCGATTACTTCCCCGTAAACCAGGATTTCTTCAGCGTCGATCTCGCCCTCAACCACAGCGTTTGGCCCTACGACGCAGAGTTTCGCGTCAACGCGGCCTTTGAACGTTCCCAAAATGTGAACTTCATCATCCGAAATGATCGTTCCCTGTGCGGCAGTGCCCACGGCAATAACCGTGCACACCGCATTGTCAAAGGCCGGGTAATCTTTAAGCATCTTTTTGCTGCGCTTGAACAAGTTTGGTATTCTTTCAAAGAAAGTATCAGCCTACACTATCGCAGAATGATTTCCAATTCCTCCACGACTTGATCCAGAAACAACTTTGAGGCAGCCCATGACCGATCTCCCCGTCCTCCTGAAACGCCGCCTGCAAGCGCAGGTGATCGGGCCCATCCATGCTGAGATGGTGGCAGAGCTTGGGAGGGAAAAAGCTGATGCCATTCTTGATGCAGCGATCAAGAAAGCGGCCATCGCCGAGGGCCAGGCCTTTGCTGCAAAAGCGCCAGGCGGGGTCACCTCGATGGCGGATTTCATCCAGCTCTATGAGCTGTGGACGAAAGACGGGGCGCTGGAAATTGAGGTGCTGGAGGCCAGCGACACGGTTTTCAGCTTCGATGTCACCCGCTGCAAATATGCCGAGACCTACAAGGAAATGGGGCAGGGCCACATCGGCCACCTCATGTCCTGCAACCGCGACGGCACGTTCTGCGAAGGCTATGATCCCAACATCAAGCTGGAGCGTGAGCACACCATCATGGCGGGGCACCCGCGCTGCACGTTCAGGTACAGCTACGCTGAAAAACCCCCTGCGCGATGATCATGACAAGCGCCATTGCCGCGATGGAGCCTGCTTCGACGCTGATCACGTAGTCGCTTCCCAGCAGAAATGACAGCACTGCGCCGGTGATGACGGCGATCCAATTCAGGGCGATTCAGTAAACTGCGCGCAGGCCAACGGATAAGTCAGAATTATTGGGTCCCCTCAACCCTCATCCTGAGGTGCGAGCCCGTAGCTACGCCTCGAAGGACTGGTCAACGAGTCAAGCTCGGCGCCCCTTCGAGGGTAAGAGGGGCTAAACCCCGGGCAGCAAGTGTCGCTTATTCTGTCTCGCAGCCGCGAGCTACAAAGTTTTCAATCATTTGTGATGTCGTGCCTCAGTCCATGACTGGCATTTTTGAGGAAAGGAAGAATTAACCACCAAGGCACAAAGAACGCAAAGAAACACAAGGCACGAATGCGCATCGGCGGTGCAAGGCTTCTTGTTTCTTTCCCAGGGCTATTCTGAAAACTAGTGTCAAGCACCTCAAGCCGCATTATTTTTTCAATTTATTGGTACAAGAGCAGTGCGGCACACACTCACTTCCTCATCCTGAGGTGCGAGCCCTTGCGAGCCTCGAAGGACTGGTCAACGAGTCAAACTCGGCTCCCCTTCGAGGGTAAGAGAAGAATTGTGACTGATCCGTTGGCCTGCGCGCAGTTTACTGAATCGCCCTGATCTCTCCCAAGTTTCGCCACAACTCGGCGCTGTTCTCAAAGATAGAGGAGGGCTGTCCATGTTGTTGCGTCTTGCTGCTGCATTCGCGTTGCTCACAATGCTTGCTCCCGGTGCTGGCGCTGTAACCAGCGACTGTCTGGCCATGGCCCAGTCAGAGGCCAGAATTGTGCCCGCTGCGCTCGCCCCTGATCAAGTGAAGCTCACCTATATTGGCCATTCCAGTTTCATCATTGAGAGCCCGGCGGGCATCCGCATCGTCACTGATTATTCCGGCAATGCAGGCGGCATTGTGCCTGACGCCGTCACCATGAACCGGGCGCATTCAACCCACTTCACCGATTATCCCGATCCCGCGATCGAGAACGTACTGCGCGGCTGGAATCCCGATGGCGGCCCCGTGGCCCATGATCTCACCATCGGCGACATCCGCATCCGCAACGTGCCCACCGATATTCGCGGCGGCATGGCGGGCCGCATTCCCGATGGCAATTCCATTTTCATTTTCGATGTGGCTGGCCTGTGCATCGGCCATCTCGGCCATTTGCACCATGAACTCAGCCCCGGCCATCTCGCCATGATCGGCAGGCTGGACATCGTCATGGTCCCCGTCGATGGCGGTTATACGATGGCGCAGGTGAGCATGCTGGAAGTGCTCAAATCCCTGAAAGCCAGCATCGTCATCCCCATGCACTATTTCGGCGCTACAACGCTGGCGCGGCTCACCTCCACCATGGAAGAGAATTTCAAGCTGGAGACATCGGCCTCGCCGGAACGCATCGTATCTCAGTATACACTGCCGCCCGAGCCCATGCTGCTGGTGCTCACGGCTCGGAAGTCAGGTTAACGAAATCCTAAAATTGCTGTTTTTCTGCGATAAAAGCTGGTGAGATCAGCCCTCACTGGCCACCGAAGGCAGTAGTTTCGCAACATATGCGAGTCCGCAGATGGCTGTTGCAACTTGGAGTAATTGCTCCTCGTCGTTTGTTTACGAGTTGTTAACCTGGATTCCGAGCCGTGTGCTGGTGCTGCCCGGCCGTTGAAGCGGGTGCTGGAGGGCGCTACATTGAGGGCGAGGGGGAATTGCCATGAATGAATTTTTGCTGTTTCTGCATTTTTTAGGTCTGATGATCGGTGCCGCCGGCGGCATCACCGCAAATATCCTGATGCGCAGGGCCCGCGCCATGCCGCCGGAAGAGGCCAAGACCATACGAAGCCTCGGCCCGCTTTTCGCCATGCTCTCGGCCGTAGGCCTCGCCTTCCTCTGGATAACCGGCCTCATCCTTGTGTGGAGCAAATGGGGCGGCTTCGGCAATCTGCCCGGCCTCTTCTGGCTCAAGCTCGCGCTGGTTCTGGTCTTCACCGCCTTGATCGGCGCCATCCACTTGACCTTCGCCCAAGTCCGCAAAGGCAACCCCGCCGCCGCAGCGCGCCTGCCAGTGCTTGGCCCGGTCGCGGTGGGAACTGTGACTGTTATCGTGCTGTTGGCGGTTTATGCTTTTCCTTGATTGCCCGGCATGACGGTTCCTTCTGGCAAGGGAGTTAACTTCAGCTTTCCTATCTTTGTCCACTTCCCAGAACCGAATCTCCATTCAAAGGAATAGTCTCCACCTTTGCTTATAGTCAACGGAATAGGACCGATTGCAAGCGCGGATTCTCCGGTACCGGCGAATTCTCCATCCATTCCTCCCTTAAGCAAGACATCGCCAACAGGATCAAGAGCCCTGAATTCCGCAGCAAACTTCCCGGGATTGATTGCATTCCCCGATAACCACATTGAGACAGGAATTGTCTCAGGCATTTTCGAGATGTACAATTCCGGAGAAACCACGCCAAGCAAAGTATGCTTGCCGCCGATTTCTTGGCGGATACTCTCGCAAAAGACTACGGTTCTGATTCTGAAGTTGTTCAAGAATATAACTCTAACCGGGCGATGTTGGCTGCGGATGTAATCGACTGCGGACCGGGAATTCCAGAGATCGAAACGAAGTTGAGTTTTTCCCCGGAAGGAACAACATTCCGCGTGTCATTCTGTCCAACATCAACTTCATTCTTGCGCAGGCGGAAATCCGGCTCCCAATCAAGCGCCCAGGCGAGTTCCGCAATACTGCGCAGTGTCAGATTTTCCTCGCCTATGAATTGCCGGTTTATCACCGAGCGGTTGATGCCCAGTTTCTTGGCGATTGATTGCTGCGAGATCTTGCGCCTGGATTTTTCCTCCACAAGCGCCCGCTGAAGTTCGGCGCACACATGGGCGATAAACCTTGACACCTTCCGTGGCCGGTCGCCAATGTCAAACAGATACGAGTTCATCGAATACTCCCATTGCAAATTTAGATTCATCCAATTCAAGGGCTTGCCTCGCGCTAACGACTTTCCTGCGGGCGGCTTCATAGCTTCTCGTTCTTCGCGGCGGTTTATAGCGGTCGGCATAATCGCCGAATACCGCGATGAATTTCCGCGGCTGATATATCCAGCCGAATATTCTCAGGTCCACGGTTTTCAACTCCCATACCTCATCCCTGCCAGGCATCAGGTCCTTGAACATCCTGTCGTACCTAATTTCTTTGCCGACTATCCATTTGTGCAGGATATTGTCCATCTGTTCCAAGGGTGTTTCCGGCGCTCGCAGCCTTCCGGCCTTTAGTTTCGCAAGATCATTCATCATCCAGTGGCACATTTCCGGAAACGCATATATTCTCCGCTCCGGAAATTCGGTCCGTTCCAGTGGCACCAAGAGTTCGCGCAGCGTACCAATTTCCAATAACTTAATCAATGTTGCCATAT
>JANOTU010000110.1:0-10265 GCA_031416515.1 Hyphomicrobiales bacterium | reverse complement strand
TGAAACTCCTTGGGCGTGAGCCCACCATTACCGAGCTTGGCATTTGCTCGGCCATGTGGAACGAGCATTGCTCTTACAAGTCTTCCAAGAAATGGTTGAAGACGCTGCCCACCAAGGGCGCACGCGTCATTCAGGGGCCGGGGGAGAATGCCGGGGTTGTTGATGTGGGCGATGGCCAGGCCATTGTCTTCAAGATGGAGAGCCACAATCACCCCTCTTTCATCGAGCCCTATCAGGGTTCGGCCACTGGCGTCGGCGGCATTTTGCGCGATGTGTTCACCATGGGGGCGCGGCCCATCGCCTGCCTCAATGCGCTGCGTTTTGGCAGCCCTGATCACCCAAAAACACGGCACCTGGTTTCGGGCGTGGTGGCCGGCATTGGTGGCTATGGCAATTCCTTTGGCGTTCCCACCATTGGCGGGGAAGTGAATTTCCATCCCCGCTACAATGGCAATATTCTGGTCAACGCCATGGCCGTGGGTCTCGCCGATGCCGACAAGATTTTCTATTCCAAAGCGCGCGGCGTGGGCCTGCCGGTGGTTTATCTCGGGGCCAAGACAGGGCGCGACGGCATTCACGGGGCCACCATGGCCTCCGCTGAGTTCGCCGATGACGCTGACGAGAAGCGCCCCACCGTGCAAGTGGGCGATCCCTTCACCGAGAAATGCCTGCTGGAGGCCTGCCTTGAATTGATGGCGAGTGGCGCTGTCATCGCCATTCAGGATATGGGCGCCGCCGGCCTCACATCCTCGGCGGTTGAAATGGGCGCCAAGGGCGATCTCGGCATTGAGCTCAATCTCGACATGGTCCCCTGCCGCGAAGAGCACATGACGGCCTATGAGATGATGCTGTCGGAATCCCAGGAGCGCATGCTTATGGTTTTGTGCCCCGAGATGGAAAAGCAGGCCGAAGCCATCTTCCACAAATGGGGCCTGGATTTCGCCATTGTCGGCCACACCACCGATACGCTGCGCTTTGTCATCAAACACGAAGGCGAAATCAAAGCCGATCTCCCCATCAAGCAGATGGGCGATGAGGCCCCCGAATATGACCGGCCCTGGGTGGAACCTAAAAAGCTCCCCCTCCTCACCAATGTCCCTGCCCCGCCCGATCTCACAGCCGCCATCCTCAGGATCATCGGCTCGCCTGATATGTGCTCCAGGCGCTGGGTGTGGGAGCAATATGATCATCTCATCCAATCCAACACCGCGCAAATCCCCGGCGGCGATGCCGGCGTGGTGCGGATCAGGGGAAGCAAGGCCATCGCCGTCTCTACCGATGTAACGCCGCGCTATGTCGAGGCCGATCCTTATGAGGGCGGAAAGCAGGCGGTCGCCGAATGCTGGCGCAATCTCACTTGCGTGGGGGCCACGCCGCTGGCCATCACCGACAACCTCAATTTTGGCAACCCCGAGCGCCCCGAAATCATGGGCCAATTGGTCAAAGCCATCGAAGGCATCGGCGAAGCGTGCCGGGCGCTGGATTTCCCCGTCGTCTCCGGCAACGTCTCGCTCTATAATGAAACCAACGGCCAGGGCATCCTCCCTACTCCCGCAATTGGCGGCATCGGCCTCATTCCCGACCTCGCGAAGATGACCACGCTGGCCTTCAAAACCCCCGGCGACGCCATCTATCTGGTGGGAGGCCACGGCACCCATCTCGGCCAGTCGATTTACCTGCGCGAAGTCTTGGGCCGCGAAGAAGGTGCCCCCCCGCCGGTCGATCTGGCCAAGGAACGCCAAAACGGCGACTTCGTCCGAAATCTCATAAACACATCACAAATAACCTCGGTTCATGATATCTCTGACGGTGGCCTCATCACCGCCATCATCGAAATGGCGCTGGCTTCCAAACTCGGCGCCAAGCTGGACGCCATGGGCCACGAAGCCCTCTTCGGAGAAGACCAGGCCCGCTATGTCATCACCTGCGCGCCGGACAGGACCATCGGCACCCTGCGAATCGGCACGGTGACGGCAGAGCCGGTTTTGGCGCTGGAAGGCGCTGCCACCATCCCCATGGTTGAGCTCCGCAACGCCCACGAGTCGTGGTTTCCCGAGTTCATAGGCGGGTAAGGATCGGTTGCTCCGGTCCCCGGTATTCTTGCCTAAACCTGAGATATAGAGACCTAATCTCGGGACCAACCAACTGGGGAATGCCCCCGTAAGTCAATGTCAGGCCCATTAAAACTGTTTTAACGTGTTTGCATTGGGCAGGATAATTGAATTGGTTGTTCCGCTCCAAGATTGACCCGCCTGAACCAGGCTAATGCAACACAGGAAATAATGATGACCAAATTCACGTTCAAGATGACCGCGATGGCTGGAGCGGCATTCGTTGGAGCGGCATTCGCCAACGCTGCGATACCCACCCTTGATACTGACCAGAAAAGTGCCGGTCTGGCGGTGAAGGAGAATCTGCAAAGAATCGCCAAACACACACGAAGCCATTCCAGCTCGAACACTTCGAGCCCGAAGATCCCGAAGACATCGAGCAATTCCAGCTCGAACACTTCGAGCAATTCCAGCCCGAACACGTCAAGCAATTCCAGCTCGAACACTTCGAGCAATTCCAGCCCGAACACTTCGAGCAATTCCAACTCGAACACGTCGAGCAATTCCAGCCCGAACACTTCGAGCAATTCCAGCTCAAACACTTCGAGCAATTCCAGCTCGAACACTTCGAGCAATTCCAGCTCGAACACCTCGAGCAATTCCAGCTCAAATAGCTCAAGCAACAGCAGTGATTGACAGACTTAAGGCGCAGGGAAACAACGCACAACCACGATGATTGCGAAAGAAAAGGGGGCGAAAGCCCCCTTTTTTAGCGGTCAGAGCGCGCGTGCTCGCGGTACCAGCTATGATTCGACTGCGTATTGCGCGAGATTTTATCGCGCCGCTCCGATTCTTCCGGTGTCTCCGCGCGGATTTCGGTTTTCAGGGTCAAAGCCTCGCGGGGAAACGGGATGACCTGCACCAGAGGTGTTCCCTTTTCGATCACATGGACCCCGTCGACGGCAGTCGGTATGAACGGAAAATGGATCAGCGACTGATAGCTGTCGGTGTCGACGATTCCTGAAAGCACCGTGAACAAGGGCTGCGAGCGGTTGAGGGGCGGCACGAAAAGACAGCTCCAGCCCTTGGGCGTGGCGATGGTCCAGTAATTGTGAAATTTGCAGGGCGGGCTTGGTTCCGTTGGATTGCCGGCGATCTGGTAGCTGTGGTGATTGCTCATCATCACCTTGTCGAATTCCCAGCCCGCTGTGACGCTGGTTCCGCCGTCCTTGACCTCCAGCCTCATGGTCGCGGCGATCGGAATGATCCAGCTTGCCGTCAAGGCGTCCAGAAACGGCATGCAGCGCTTGATCGTCAGGGCGTTGTCACTGTGGGACAGCCTGGCTTTATCAACCGCAGGCAGCTTGCGGAACCAGTCCGGGAGCACGGTTTTCGACTGAACCGGTTCAGCGATGACGCCAAGGTCTTCTGGCGCGCAGCGGAATTCGAGCTTGGGCGTGGCGCGGGAAAAGTACACTACTTGCTACTCCTGAATTTGCTTGGGCTATTTGTTGGGATTTCTAACGCTGGCGCGCAAAAAATGCACTAAACCCAAGTCATAGATGAATAATCTCTGGGCGCAATCGACACCGATTCTCCCTCAGTGCAGTGGCTATCCAAAGCAGGCCAAGGCAATACTCAAAATCGAGCATGAGCTTGTTCGCTGCGTCTGCTCAAAGCCTCCCGCTGCGGACCCTTCCCCTGGGAACGCAACAGGATGCAGGCCCGCGTCCGGGTCTGCCAAGAGCGGCAGGCTCCAGCCCCGGAGCCTGCCGCAGGCGGCGCAGAATGCCGAGCCACCCGAAACGGAATGTATTTGCCACAATCATTACCCCGCGATACAAACAGCGTAGTCATACTTTTTCTGATGTGAGTGATGCTGCCCCATGACGATGACAAGAACCCACTATGTATTCGCGGCCCTCATTGTGGCGCAGCTACTGTGCGCCATATTTTACCTGAGTGACGTCATCAGCGATTTATCTGGCTGGGGCCCATTGGGCGGAGAGACCGTTCATATGTGGATGGAGGTCGTCGCCGGGCTCGGCCTTTTTGTCGCCATCGGCATCGAAGTGAAGTATTTTTCGGAGCTTCTGCAAAACAAGGCGCGGCTTGAGAAGAGCGTGGCACTCGCTTCTTCGAGCATGCAGGTCATCATTGAATCGCATTTCAGCGAGTGGAAGCTGACGCCCGCTGAGCAGGACATCGCCACCTTCCTGGTCAAGGGCCTGAGCATCCAGGAAATCGCCAAGGCCAGGAGCACGGCGGAAGGCACGATAAAAGCCCATCTCAATGCCATCTACAGGAAATCCGGCGCCCGCAACCGCGCCGAAGTGATGAGCATCCTGTTCGAAAGCCTGATGGACGGCCCACTGATCACCACACAACGCGAGGCCTCGACCGCGGCTGCAGCATGACCGCCGCCGGGCGCTTCGTTCCGCAAGCCGCGACCTGGTACGCCTGCGGCAGTGATACTCCAATCCAAATCGCCGACCTGAAATCTGCCCACGAAGTCTGGTTCCCGGTATACATGGCGGGATAAACCAGCGGCGAAACACCCTCTACCGCAGTTGCTGGTTGACGGCATGATGACTTGCTCGCCAATATGGCTCCATTCTCAATCAGGAGCGCTGCGGGATGGAAGTTGGGGTTATTACGGGTGGGTCACGGGGCATTGGGGCGGCGATTGCGGTGGCTTTGGCGCGCCGGAAGGTTCGCCTTGTCATCAATGGCCGCAATCTTGATGAGGAGGTGCGAAGCCTCATGTCTGAATTGGGCGAGATGACCGAGGTTCGATTTGTGGCCGGTGACGCGAGTGACCAGAGCACCGCCAGCACCTTGATCAAAGAGGCCACCACGCATTTTGGCCGTGTGGACTACGTGGTGCCGGCGGCGGGCGGGCCCAATCCTGGGAAAATCACTGAGCTCTCCTTCGACCAGTGGTCAGATGCCTTCAGGGTTCACGTGCACGGCGTGTTCCATCTCTTCCGCGCGGCCCAGCCAGCGCTTGCGACAAGGGGCGGCGCTTTTCTGATGATTGGTTCTGTGGCCGGCAAGAGAGGCTGCCCCGGCACTGTCGCCTACCAGACGGCGAAGGGCGCATTGCCGCAGATGGCGCGCGCCCTTGCCCGCGACCATGCGCATGAGGGCATCAGGGTCAATGTCATTGAACCTGGCATTATCAGAACTCGCTTTCACGCCGCCATGACCCCGGAGGCGGAACGCAACAATCTCGACAACCGCATTCCGCTCCGCCGCTTCGGCACGCCCGAGCATGTGGCCACCGCCGCCATTGAACTGCTGACCAACCCTTTCATCACCGGCGAAACCCTCGCCATTGACGGCGGCATGTCCATGCGCATGGTTTAGCCTCGGCACGATCTGGCTGCTTTTTTCTCAAGCTTCTGTGGGGAACCTTCGCGCAGCGAAATCGTTTCCTCCTCTGATTGATAAAAATTGGAGCATGGCATGCTGGGAAAAGTGGCGGCGTCATGTGTTCTGCTGGTGGGTATCGTGCTGGCGGCAGGCGGTGCATGGCTGCTGACGATCGGCGGCTCCTGGTACTATTTCCTAGTTGGTTTGGCGATGGTTGCAACCGCTGTGTTGCTGTTTTCACGCCAGGCCGCAGCGCTGGTGGTGTATGCTTTCATCATTGCCATTACGCTGGCCTGGAGCCTTGGCGAGGTGGGTCTGGACTGGTGGCAGCTCGCGCCGCGGGGCGGCCTCATCGTGCTCATGGGTGCCCTTTTGTTGCTGCCGCAGATACGGCGTGATTTATCTGTTGGGCGGTCAGGGTATTGGCATGTGCCGCTGGCAGTGTCGGCGCTCGTGGCCGTCATGGTGGCGGGCTATGCCATGAGCCGATCCCCGCATGATCTTTTGGGCGAGGCGCGCAACGCAGTCGCCGCGCCGCCAGCGCCGCAAAGCGATGTGCCAAATGGTGAATGGCATGCCTATGGCTGCACCCACGAAGGCCAGCGTTATTCGCCACTTGACCAGATTACGCCTGTCAATGTGAAGCTGCTGAAAAAGGCGTGGGTTTATAATACAGGCGACTTGCGCGGGGCTGGCGATCCGGAAGAGACCACTTATGAAGTGACCCCGCTAATGATCAGGGACACGGTTTATCTGTGCACCCCGCACCATGTGGTGATCGCGCTAGATGCGGAAACGGGCGCTGAAAAGTGGCGTTTTGATCCCGAAATCAAACAGCCCGACAAGAATGACACCCAGCATCTCACTTGTCGTGGTGTTTCTTATGACAGCGGCGCGGCGCGGGAGACTGCTGCTGGCGCCGCCGATGATTGCCGCGAACGGCTGTTTTTGCCGACAACCGATGCGCGCCTCATCGCGTTGAGCGCCAGCACGGGTGCTGTATGTCCGGGTTTTGGCGGCAGCGATGGCTCCATTGATCTTTGGGCCAATATGCCAAATGTCAAATCAGGTTCGTATTATTCAACGTCTCCGCCGGTTGTGGCGCAAGGGCTGATCATTGTTGGCGGGGCCGTCAACGACAATGTGTCGGTGAAGGAAACCTCTGGAGTCATCCGCGCTTTCAACATTGATACCGGCGCCCTGGTATGGAACTGGGATAGCGGCAATCCGCGCGAGACCGCGCCCATCGCCGCCAATGCGCTTTACACAAGAAACTCGCCAAACAGTTGGAGCGTGGCCAGTTATGATGCGTCCTTGGGCCTGGTGTATGTGCCCATGGGAAATGCCCCGCCAGACCAGTTTGGCGCCAATCGCAGCAAGGATGTGGAGACCTATTCCGCTGCCATTGTGGCATTGCGGGTGGCAACGGGTGACGTCGCGTGGGTGTTCCAGACGGTGCATCATGATCTTTGGGACATGGATGTGCCAGCCCAGCCCAGTCTTGTGGATTTGAATATCAATGGCGCGCCGGTGCCAGCCCTTGTGGCGCCAACCAAGCAAGGCGACATTTACGTGCTTGACCGGCGTTCCGGGCAGCCGCTCTTTCCCGTCACCTCAAACCCCGCTCCACAGGGTGCGGTGCCGGGAGATTTTACAGCGCCCACACAGCCAAGTTCGGCTATTTCCTTCAACCCGCCGCGCCTGACCGAGGCATCAATGTGGGGGCTGACACCGCTCGACCAGCTTTATTGCCGCGTTCAATTCCACCGGCTTCGCTACGAGGGCCGATACACGCCGCCTTCAACCCAAGGGACGATTGTCTATCCGGGAAACTTTGGCACCTTCAACTGGGGCGGCGTTGCCGTTGACCCTGAAAGACAGCTATTGTTCGCCATGCCGGTATATGTCGCATTCACAGTCAAGATGATCCCCCGGCAAAACGACACGGAGCGCTTGGTGAGCAAACCAGGAGGACCTGCGTTCAATGAAAATTTTGGCGCGCCCTATGCCGCCAAGATGGGTCCATTTCTCTCTTTGATCGGGCTCCCCTGCCATGCGCCGCCGTGGGGCTACATCGTCGGTGTCGATCTCACCACGGCCAAGACCTTGTACCAGCGGGTCAATGGCACGGTGCGCGATCTTGCCCCCGTGCCAATGCCGTTCAAAATGGGTGTGCCTGGCATTGGCGGCCCCATCATCACCAGGGGCGGCCTCGCCTTTCTGAGCGGCACACTCGACTATTTTGTGCGGGCCTATGACGTTGATACCGGTGAAATGCTGTGGGAAGACCGTTTGCCAGCGGGCGGCCAGGCCACCCCCATGAGCTACTGGTCGGAGATAAGCCAACGCCAATTCGTCATCGTGGTGGCTGGCGGTCATGGCTCCACCGGCACCAAGGCCGGTGACTCAATCATCGCCTACGCATTGCCAATGAACTAACCGCCGAGACACAGGAGTTTCAACATGCGAAAATATCTATCCAGCCTGAAGGCGAGAGGCGCTGTGATTGTCGGGCACGGTGTCATGCTGAAGGTGCTTTTCATCTCAATCGCCCTGGCGATTGTCGCCTTCATTGCGGTTGCTGCATATTATATGTGAGCGCATGATGGAATGATGGGCACTCATCCCGACGCCAATGGCTAAAGTGGTTGAGGGAATTATAGCAGGCGTGGGATTTATCGGCGGCGGCGCCATTCTGAAGCACGCCACCTCGGTTTACGGAACAGCGACTGCGGCCAGCATTTTGGCCACCGGGGCAGTTGGCATGGCCGTTGGCCTTGGCAGTTACGACGTGGCCGTGACCATTGCGCTGTTCACATTCATGACCCCGAAACTTCTGCCCTTGCTCAAGCCCGATCCTGAAGAAGGTTCGCGGTGACAAGTCTAACCGGTTTATTTCAAAGGGAATTGCGACTAAAACGTGGTTCGACGCCGCACTTTGGGCAGATTTTCCCCGCTTTAACGCAGTCTTCGGCGTCATTTATGAACGGTTGCTGAATGAGAGATTAAGCTTGGGTTCAGCCACGATAAGGCATGATTGCCTTACTGGTGGGTTTTTGGAGTAAAATCTTATGAAGAAAATTAAATTTGCGGCGACCGCTGCTTTTGCGATCGCGGCAGTTGCGTTGCCTGCTCAGGCAGGGACGTCAGCAGGCATCACAAGCATAGTCCTACCGCGCGCCGATATTCAACAACTTTTCGTCAAAGCCGCAGAAGTTCCCAGTTTCCAAAGAGGGGAACTAATTGAGGTCAAGGCTATTTCTAAACAAACTAACTTCAAGGAGTAAAACAATGAAGAAATTAATTTCTGGCTTGCTTGCGGCGCTGGCGCTAGTATCTGGTTCACTGGCAAATGCCGAAGCCAAAGCCCACTTCGATCTCTACCTCAGAGTTCCCTATTACAATCATCAGGTGGCCCCCGATTTTCTGTTCGATGAAAATCAAGGTTGGAACCAACCGGATTATCAATCGAAATATCAGCAGGGCTATCAACCAGCGTATCACACCGGGGGCGAGGGACAAAAGCAGGTCTGTCTTGTTACCTTTTTTAGACGTGATCAAGTTCGGGCTGGCGCTGACATAAACGTGCAACGGGCAAGAATACTGCCTCTGCGTGCCGCACAGCGCCTGGATCGGCCAAACGACCGAAGCCGTATTTTTTACTACGGCAGCAATCGCAAGACACGTGATACTTGCCGATACCTTGCAGGCCTCAACAATCGAGATCAAGGCAACAACCAGGACCTCGTATGTCTTGTGACCTTCTTCAGCCGTGATCAAGTAAGGGGTGGAGCCGATGCAGATGTCGAGCGGGCCCGTGTTTTGCCGCGTCGTGCCGCAGAGAGCATGGACGGACCAAACGACCGCAACCGTATTTTTGCATACGGCAGCAATCAAAAGACTCGTGAAACTTGCCGCTACCTTGATAACCTTGATAATCTTGATAATCCTAATGAACAGGACCAAGTTGACAACGAGGATCCAGGCGCCACTCAGGAACGTGTATGTCTTGTGACCTTCTTCACCCGTGAGCAAGTAAACGGTGGAGCCGATGCAGATGTCGAGCGGGCTCGTGTTTTGCCGCGTCGAGTCGGAGAAAGCATGGACGGGGCGGACGACCGCAACCGGATTTTTGTATACGGGAGTAATCAGAAGACGGAAGAAACTTGCCGATACCTGAACGGCATCAACAACTAAAGGTATAATTTTCAACGCAGCTTTGAGCACTGGGGCCACACGATGAGGGTGGCTCTAGCGCCAGGGCTGGACCCAAGAGCAAGCATGCAAATTAATCGGCAAGATCCATTTCGTTAAGACTGAAATCAGACCGCCAGAATGTGATCATCGCAAACGGTGGGCACAAGATCACGATGCCCTTCACGTTTTGCGGTCAGGCGTTCAGATCACACAAAAGTAAAAGTTATAGGCCAGAAGGAGTTCAATGGCTTGGAGCCGCGCTTTCGCTGTAGCGGCGCATTTGTGTGTCGCAAAAGCGAAGGTATGAAAATGCAAAAAAATAATTCAAACGAAACGGCGGTTCGCTCACGCAGAACTGTCTTGAAATGGACAGGCGGCACGGTTGCAATGCTGGCCATTTCTGGCGGGATGCTGCCTAATTTTGGCATCACTCCAGCACTCGCAGCAGATCTTGGCAAGGGTGCGGCCAGAAGGTAATGTTTGATTAACCATTAAGTTTTACGAATTGGCAAGGACAATGATTCGCGAGGAAAGTCATGCTGCCAACCATTACACGACATGAAGGTGACCGGATCACGATTGCGGTGGAGATCGATTTGTCTGGCTCAATGCTTGAGGCAGAGGAGTCGATTCTGCAAGGGG
>JANOTU010000109.1:0-2305 GCA_031416515.1 Hyphomicrobiales bacterium | reverse complement strand
CGCAGATGCTGGAAATCGACCTTTTCTCACGGCTTGCCGTGGCCCTGGCCATCGGACTGATGGTGGGGATCGAACGCGGCTGGCGGTCCCGGGACGCCGAGGAGGATGGCCGGGCGGCGGGCCTGCGCACCTTTGGCCTGTCCGGCCTGATCGGCGGGATTTGTGGCGTGTTGACCGAACCGCTCGGGTCACCGATCGTGGGCATCGCCTTTCTGGCCTTCAGTGCCGCGTTTGGCGCCTTCAGCTGGCTGGAGGCAACGACCAAAGGCACGGCCAGTGTCACGACCCTGATCGCCGGAATGCTGACCTTTCTGCTGGGCGCTTTGGCAACTGTCGGCGATATCACCGTCGCCATTGCGGCGGCGGTCAGCATGACCGTGCTGTTGGCCCTGCGCACGCAGTTGCACAGCTGGCTCGCCGCCGTGACATGGGAGGAAATCCGGGCCGGGCTGATCCTGATGGTGATGTCATTCCTGCTGCTGCCGCTGTTGCCAAACCGGGCGATTGATCCCTGGGGCGCGGTCAACCTGCGCGAGGTCTGGTTGCTGGCGATCATGATGGCGCTGATTTCCTTTGCCGGATATGTCGCTGTGCGGCTGTTTGGCGACCGGCTGGGGATCATCGTGACAGCGGCGGCGGGCGGGCTGGCGTCCTCGACGGTCACCACGCTCACCTTTGCGCGGTTGGGGCGGGAACAGCCGGGGGCGGTCAATTTGCTGGTGGCGGGCATCCTGATCAGCGGGGCAGTGATGGCGCTGCGCGTGGGGGCGATCGCCTCGGCGCTGAACCCGGCGCTGCTGGGCCCGCTGGTGGTGCCGCTGGCCATTGGCTCAGTCACGCTGGGGGCGCTGGCAGGGCTGTTCGTGTCCGGCATCGGGGGCAAACCTGCGGATCATCCGGCGCCCGGGTTGGCCATTGCGAACCCGCTGGTGGTGGGCACCGCGCTCAAGCTTGCGGTCTTTATCGTGGTGGTAATGCTGGCGGCCACGCTGGTGCAGAGGGTCTGGGGCGAAGCGGGCGTGCTGGCGGTGGCGGCCGCGTCGGGCATCGCCGATGTCGATGCGATCACCCTGTCGATGGCGCGGATGGAGACGCCGGTGCAACTCGCCACCCAGGCGATCTTGCTGGCGGTGGCCGTCAACACCGCCGCCAAGGCCACAATGGCCGCATGGGTCGGCGGGCGGTCCCTGGGTCTGCGCGTCGGGCTGGCCAGTGCCGTGGCCCTGACGGCGGCGGGCGCGGCGTATGTGGGATTCGGCTGAGGTGCATCAGGCACCCGCTTGTGGTGCCGCCATTGCGCCGGTTGGCCTGCCCGGATGGCGGTTCGGCACCCGCCTCATAGCCCAGATGCGCGGTCTGCTCCCCACGCGGCATCCCCTCCATCAGCCGGAGCTTCAGCTCCTTCATCAGCCCGGCCTCGCCTAGCAGATCCTCAGGCCGCGCGCAGCCCTTCAGCAACTCGTCCAGCTGCTCGTTGGAAATCGTCATCGTCCTTGCTCCTCTCAGGGAGCATGGACCAGATCACAAATACACAGAAGGCCGGCCACTTCCGTTTTCCGCGGCCACGCTGAACCACCCGATCCCGGGACCACCCTGCCGCCCGGCGTCATTGCATTGCGCACCGCACTCGAAGCGGGGCCGCTGACGATCCTGGCCTTGGGACCACTCACCAATATCGCCGCAACACTTGTGGCAGGCCCGATTTGCATGGCGACATCACGCGCATTGTCGCCGTGATGGGCAATCAGCCCGGCAATCTGTTCCACCCCACCCAAGATAAGGGAAGCGGGGGTTGTTCGACCATCCGCGGCTGTTTGACTGTGCTGCGGTTTCGGCGCGGATCGGGCGGGAATTGACCTTCTGGTTGGTGCCTCGTTCAAGCCTTCTGGTCACGACGGCAGTGCCTGACGGCGGCTCGCCTAAAGCTTCAGTCCGTTATTGTCCACAGGTATCTGCGGGTTTGCATGATCTCTTGATGGCATCATAGCGGGGAAAGAAAGGGTTCCAGGTTAGCGATTCCTTCGGGGCGACGCCACTTTGAGTGGTAGATTGTCTTTCGTGCGAAACATCCGCAGCTGCGAGTTCTGACAAAACACAAAATGCTCCGCCAGCGCCCCCAGCACATGAAGGCCGATCAGCGCAATCAGCAGGAACCGAGCAAGCTCGCAGGTCCGCCGCGATTTCGCTACGGCCGAACCACGCGATGGCTTCGGTCAGCGGCAGCGCAAACATCAGCAGATACAGCGCCAGGTGGGTCACGATACCAGCCCAGGGAACCTATTGACCAACCAGCCCCGCTTGATTC
>JANOTU010000108.1:0-9571 GCA_031416515.1 Hyphomicrobiales bacterium | reverse complement strand
GAAGTGGTGACGGGCACCAAGGCCATCCCGGCGCTCGCGGCGCTCGCTTCCGGCATCGGCGACGCCCAGGTGCGCAACCGCGGCACCATCGGCGGCTCGATTGCCAACAACGATCCGGCAGCGGATTATCCCGCTGCCGCCTTGGGCCTGGGTGCCACGATCCACACCAATGAACGAAAAATCGCCGCCGATGCGTTCTTCACCGGCTTGTTCGCAACCGCGCTGAACGCTGATGAAGTCATCACCGCCGTTGAGTTCCCGGTTCCCGCCAAGGCTGGCTACGCCAAGTTCCCGAATCCAGCGTCCCGTTATGCCATGGTGGGCGTGTTCGTGGCCAAGCTGAAAGACGGCTCGGTGCGCGTGGCAGTGACGGGTGCTGGTCCAAAAGTCTTCCGCGAGACGGCAATGGAAGCAGCGCTTGCCAAGGATTTCTCGGCCAGCGCCCTCAAAGGCATCGCTGCCAGCGCCAAAGACCTCAACACCGACATGCACGCCTCGGCAGCCTACAGGGCGCACTTGATCGGCGTCATGGCGAAAAGGGCTGTGGAAGCGGCGAAGTAAGAAAACGTGATTTGAACCCCATGCGTGTCATTGCGCGTGGGGTTTTTTAATGCGTTGCATTGAATGGATTGTCCATATATATAGCAAAAAAGCGATAAAAATGTGGGTGATTGAAACATTCAGCCCCGAAGTGGATGACGAGATTGACAGTCTCCCGGAAGGATTAAGGCCTCATTTTTCGCGTATCATGGCCGTCATTCTTTCACAGGGACTGGATTAAAGACAGGGATGCCCTATGTGCGCCATTTGCGTGGGTCCATTTGGGAGGTCAGGTTTCAAGGCCGAGTGTTCATCGGCAGGGCGCTGTATGCTACGGCCATTGGCCGAAGGATTGTGGTCCTCCGTGTTTTCGTCAAGAAAACCCAGAAGACTCCGCCGCGCGAAATTGATTTGGCGTTGAAAAGACTGGAGAAGTTACACATATGACCAGAATTGAGGAGTTTCACAAGAAATGGTCGAAGGATCCG
The DNA here is from genome assembly GCA_031416515.1 of Hyphomicrobiales bacterium. Lineage (GTDB taxonomy): Bacteria > Pseudomonadota > Alphaproteobacteria > Rhizobiales > Aestuariivirgaceae > Aestuariivirga. The sequence goes on along the minus strand of JANOTU010000108.1, from coordinate 8,543 downwards.
AAGTACCGCAAGGCCTACGATGATCTTGAGGAGGAATATGCCTTAATTGGTGCACTGTTCGAGGCCCGCAATTTCGCTGGATTGACGCAGGCTCAGATCGCGAGAAAAATGAAAACAACGCAGTCGACGATTGCCCGGCTTGAAAGGGGCAAGTCCTCGCCTTCAACCCGCACCCTCTCGAAATACGCCGCGGCGACTGGCACAAAACTGGTCATCAGCTTTGAACCCCTGGAAAAACGCGGAGGAAGGGGTTGACCAAGCCTGTTCCCGCCTCCATCGACGAGACCCTCGCCCTCCTCAAATCCACCGGCTATGTGGCTGGACGCGATCTGGCGACTGTTGTGTTCCTTTCGCTCCGCATGGGTCGCCCGCTGTTCCTTGAAGGCGAGGCGGGCGTTGGCAAGACGGAGATTGCCAAGGTTTTGGCGGAGGGCTTGGGCCGCAAGCTTATTCGGTTGCAATGCTATGAGGGGCTGGATGTCAGTTCGGCTGTTTATGAATGGAATTATTCGGCGCAGATGATTGAGATCAGACTGGCGGAGGCTGCGGGCGAACTTGACCGCGAACGGCTGGGGCAAGATATTTTCACCGAGAGATTTTTGATCAAGCGGGCGCTGCTGCAAGCCCTGGAGGGCGCAAAGGGCCAGGCCCCGGTCTTGCTGATTGACGAGCTTGACCGCACTGACGAGGCCTTTGAGGCGTTCCTTCTCGAAGTGCTCTCGGACTATCAGGTGACCATACCTGAGCTTGGCACCATCAAGGCCGAGGAGCCGCCCATCGTCATCATCACCTCGAACCGCACCCGCGAAGTTCATGACGCGCTGAAGCGGCGCTGCCTTTATCATTGGGTGGGGTATCCCGATGCCAAGCGTGAGCTGGCGATTGTCAAGGCGAGGCGGCCTGGCGCTTCTGACGCCCTGGCCAGGGAAGTGGTGCTTTTCGTCCAGGCGCTCCGCGGCGTCGACCTGTTCAAATCGCCCGGCGTCGCCGAAACGCTGGACTGGGTCTCAGCGCTGCATGAGCTTGACAGCGTGACGCTTGATCCGCAGACGGTGAATGACACGCTTGGCGTCTTGCTCAAATACCAGGACGACATCGTGAAAATGGAAGGCTCCGAGGCCAAGCGGATTCTCGACCAGATCAAGGACGAGATCAGGACCATGGCGCACACTTAAGATCATGCAAGCGGCTCCCTCCGGCAAGCTGGCGCAGAATATCATGTATTTCGCCCGCGTTTTGCGCGAGGCGGGGATGCCCGTGGGGCCGGGGGCCGTGCTCGATGCCCTTGATGCAGCACAGTCCGGCTCTTTGCGGGGCCGCGAGGATTTTTATTGGACGCTGCATGCGGTGTTCGTGAAGCGACGCGACCACAAGGAGCTGTTTGACCAGGCGTTCCATGTTTTCTGGAAGAAGCCCAAAATGCTGGAGCAGCTCATGCAGCTCATGTTTCAGCAGATCACCCGCGACGCCGGCGAGAAGGCCAAAAAGGCGGGTTTCCGGCGCCTGGCGGAAGCGATGTTCGATCAAAGCCAGAGCCAGAGCCGGCGCGAGTCCAAGCCTGAATCGCTGGAGATCGATGCGACGTTCACGGCAAGCGCTGACGAGGTGCTGCGCGCCAAGGACTTTGAGCAGATGACGGTGACTGAACAGGCGCAGGCGAAACAGGCGATAGCCAAGCTGCGCCTCAACCAGCGGGAAATCCGCACAAGGCGGTTCCAACGATCCGCACACGGACCATCCATCGACATGCGCCGCACCATGCAAGGCTCGCTCCGGGCAGGGGGGCATTTCATTGACCTTGAACGGAAAAAACGCCGCATGCGCCAGCCGCCCTTGGTGGTGCTGTGCGATATCTCGGGCTCGTGCTCCAATTACTCCCGCATGTTCCTGCATTTCCTCCACGCGCTCACCAATGACCGCGACCGGGTGAGTGTTTTTCTGTTTGGCACGAGGCTCACCAACATCACCCGCGAATTGGCGCGGCGCGATATTGACGAGGCGATGACGAAAGTTTCGGGCGCTGTGAAGGATTGGTCCGGCGGCACGCGGATTGGCACCTCGCTGAAAGAATTCAATTACAAATGGGCCAGACGCGCGCTCACGCAAGGGGCGCATGTCCTGCTGATGACGGATGGCCTTGAGCGCGAAGACACAGCACTGCTGGCGAAAGAAATGCAGCGGCTCAAGCGGCAAACCAAGCATCTGGTCTGGCTCAACCCGCTGCTTCGCTTTGAAGGCTTTGAGGCGCTGGCCGGGGGCGTTCGGGCGATGATGCCGCATGTTGACGAATTCCGCCCCGTGCACAATCTGGAGAGTCTCGCCGATCTGGCGCATGCGCTTGCAGGCAAAGCGTCGGTGGCGCATGATCCGAGGAAATGGAGCAAGGCCCATGTCAATTCTTGAAACCGCATCAGACTGGCTGAGCCAAGGCCGCAAGGTCGCGCTGGCGACAGTGATCGAGACCTGGGGTTCAGCACCCCAGCCTGTCGGCAGCCAGCTTGTCATTGATAGCGAGGGCAATTTCGAAGGCTCCGTCTCCGGTGGTTGTGTTGAAGGCGCCGTGGTGACCGAAGCGCTCGACGTCATCGGAACCGGAAAGCCCAAAGTGCTGCATTTTGGCGTGGCAGACGAGACAGCCTGGAAGGTGGGGTTGGCCTGCGGCGGCAAGATCGGTGTTTATGTGGAGCCGGTGACATCATGAGGAACACTACTTTTCTTCCCCTTCCCCCCTCGCGGGGGAAGGTGGATTGCGGCCCCTGGGCCGCGAGCCGGATGAGGGGGCGGTTCAGCCAGGGCAACTGCCGATTGGACTCGCTGAACCGCCCCCTCATCCGGCGCTTCGCGCCACCTTCTCCCGCAAGGGGAGAAGGGGAGAAGTTATGAAGGGCGCTGTCCTTGATCAGCTTCTTGCGGCGCGGGCGGAGCGGCGGGCGGTGGCGCTCATCACCCATCTTGAATCTGGCGAGCAGAGGATTGTGCCGCGCGCTGCCGCCGATCCTGAGTTGGAGCGCGCATTTCGGTTTGATCAGTCGAGTGTTCATGACGGCAACTTCATCACCATCCAGAACCCGCCGCTGCGGGTCATCATCATTGGCGCTGTCCATATCGCGCAAGCGGTGATCCCGATGGCCCAGGCAATGGGTTATGACATCACGGTCATTGATCCACGGGGCGCATTCGCCACGGGGGCGCGGTTTCCGGGTGTGGCGCTGCACACGGAATGGCCGGATGATATCCTGCCGAAGCTCAGCCTCGATCAGCGCACCGCCATGCTGGCGCTCACCCATGATCCCAAGATTGATGATCCAGCCTTGGATGCCGCGCTCAGATCTGAACTCTTTTACATTGGCGCATTGGGATCGAAGAAGACGCAAGACTCGCGGGTAGAGCGATTGCAGGCCAAGGGTTTCACCGACACCCAGATCGCCCGCATTCATGGCCCCATCGGGCTTGCCATCGGCGCCAAGGGTGCTGCCGAAATTGCGATTTCCATCATGGCGGAAATGACCAGGGCCTTGCGGCTGGGCAATTGAGATGAAGTTCGGAGAGATACCCACCGCGCAAGCCGAGGGCGCCATCCTTGCGCATTCGGTGAAGACTGCCAGCGGCATGTTCAAGAAGGGCCGCGTGCTCTCAGCCGCCGACATCGCCATGATCGAGGCCCCCCAGGTTTTTGCAGCACGCCTTGGCCCTGATGATGTGCCCGAGAACGAGGCGGCCTCCGCTATTGCTGATATCGCCGGGGGTGCGGGCATTGCCGTGCAAGCTTCATTCACGGGGCGGGCCAATCTCCATGCGGCTCTGCATGGGCTGGCGATTGTTGATGGCGAGCGCGTCCGCGCCCTCAACCGGCTTGATGAGGGCCTGACCATCGCCACGGTGGCGCCATACGCTGTGATGCACCCGCGCCAGATGGTGGCGACTGTGAAGATCATTCCCTTCGCGATCCCGCGCGAGGTTCTCACGCAAGCGCTGCGTATCATCGGGCCCAGGCCGCTCATCCGGGTTGAAGCCTTCGGCCACAAGCGCGCCGGATTGATCATCACCAAACTGCCGCAGACCAAGCCGTCGCTCATCCTGAAATCCGAGACCGCGATGCGGAACCGGATTGCAGCATTGGGCGGCGACCTGGCGCATGTGCTCACCGTTGATCATGCGATTGCGCCGGTGCGCGAAGCTATTGCAGCGCTCCGTGACAAAGGATGCCACCCCATCCTCGTTTTCGGGGCGTCGGCGATTGTGGATCGCGGCGATGTGATCCCGGCGGCGGTTGTGGCCGCGGGCGGCGAAGTTGTGCATCTGGGGATGCCGGTTGATCCGGGCAATCTGATGATGCTCGGGCGTCTTGAAAATAGAGCGGTGATTGGGGTTCCCTCCTGCGCCCGGAGTCCCAAGGTCAATGGTTTTGACTGGGTGCTGGAGCGGGTGATGGCGGGTGTCAATGTCACCGCCACCGACATCATGGACATGGGGGCAGGGGGCCTGCTTGCCGAAATTCCCACGCGGCCTTCCCCCCGCGAAGCCAAGAACAACGCGCCGCGCGTTGCCGCCCTTGTGCTCGCAGCGGGGCTTTCCGCGCGCATGGGATCAAATAAATTGCTGGCTGATTTTCACGGGCGCGCCCTCATCCGCGCCACGGTGGAGAGCATTGCGGCAGACAGCATCACCGTGGTCACCGGCCATGACAGCGACAAGATCGCAGCGGCGCTGGCGGGTTTGCCGGTTGAGATTGTACCCAATCCAGACTTTGCCCAGGGCCTGTCAACTTCGATTAAATGCGGTTTGGCAGCGCTTCCGCCCGACACCGACGCGGTGCTGGTGTGCCTGGGCGACATGCCGCTGGTGGACAAGGATATGCAGCGCCGGCTGATCGCCGCGTTCAGCCCCGCTGACCAGCGCAGCATTTGTGTGCCGGTATGGCAGGGCCAGCGCGGCAATCCGGTCCTCTGGGGGCCGGCGCATTTCGAATCCATGAAAGCGCTTGGCGGCGATCAGGGAGCGCGCGCCCTGATGAGCCAATTCGCCGATGAGGTGGTCGAGGTAGAAGCCACGTCCGAGGCGGTGCTGCTCGACGCCGATACTCCGGAAGCTCTCGCAGCGCTCAGATCAATCCCAGTTTTCTGAAACTTGCATGTCCCTTGCGGCCCACAATGATATGGTCGTGAACTGAGACGCCAAGGCGCTGGCCTGCGTCAATGACCTTCTTTGTCATCTCGATATCAGCCATGGATGGCGTTGGATCGCCGGAAGGGTGATTGTGCACCAGCACGATGGCGGAGGCGGCAAGCTCCAGGGCGCGCTTCACCACTTCGCGGGGATAGACGGGGGCGTGGTCGATAGTGCCTTCCTGCTGCACCTCATCGGCAATCAACTGGTTTTTCTTGTCGAGGAACAGCACACGCAACTGCTCGATGTCAGCAAATGCCATGGCGGCGCGGATGTAATCGAGAATGGCTGTCCACGAGCTGAGCACCGGGCGGTTGATCACCTGACCTTTCATCAACCGCATGGCGGCGGCGTGGATGATCTTGATTTCAGTGGCCACCGCCTCGCCCACACCTTTGATTTCCATCAGGCGCTCAGGCTCAGCGCTGATTACTTCTGCGAATGTGCCAAAGCGCGCCAGCAATTGTTTGGCAAGGGGCTTGGTGTCGCCGCGTTTGATGGCGCGGTACAGCACCAGTTCAAGGAGTTCATAATCAGGCACGGCAGCGGGCCCGCCATCCCGGAAGCGGTCTTTGAGGCGTTCGCGGTGGCCAAGAAAATGCGGGGCCGCGTCATCAAAGCCCGACATGGTTCAGGCCGCGTAGGGCGGGCAGTCCAGGCCCTTTGGCGACAGTGTAAATATCTCAACGCCTGTTTCGGTGACGGCCACGGTGTGTTCGAATTGAGCCGAGAGCGAGCGGTCGCGCGTCACTGCCGTCCAGCCATCGCCCAAGACTTTCACATGCTGGCGGCCCAGATTGATCATCGGCTCAATGGTAAAAAACATGCCGGGCTTCAGCAACACACCCTCGCCCGGGCGGCCATAATGCAGCACATTGGGAAGATCGTGGAACACCTGGCCAAGCCCATGCCCGCAGAAATCGCGCACCACCGAGCAGCGCTCGGTTTCGGCATAGGCCTGGATGGCGTGGCCGATATCGCCCAGATGCGCGCCGGGCTTTACCGCCGCGATGCCGCGCATCAGGCTTTCACAGGTGACCTCAATCAGGCGCTCAGCCTTGCGGTTGACCGCGCCCACCGTATACATGCGGCTAGAATCGCCGTGCCAGCCCCCCATAATCAGCGTGACATCAATGTTGAGGATATCGCCATCGCGCAAGGGCTTGTCATTGGGAATGCCGTGGCACACCACATGATTGATCGAGGTGCAGATTGATTTAGGGTAACCCCGGTAATTGAGCGGCGCTGGGATGGCCTTGTGGTCGCGCGCGAACTCAACGACCAGGCGGTCGATCGCATCGGTGGTGACGCCGGGCTTCACATGCGGCACGATCATGTCCAGCGCTTCCGCCGTAAGCCTGCCAGCCACGCGCATGGCGGCAAAATCCTCCGGGCCATGGAGCTTGATCTGGGTGGAGCGGGCCGAGGCTGTGGTGTAATTCATGAGCGCGTTATAGGTGGGAACTCTGGCTTCGGCAAATCTTTGACAGTTGGCTTATGTGGTGGCACACCTGCCACATGTCAAATCCTGTTCCAACCGCCGCTGTCCTGCTCATTGGCGATGAAGTGCTTTCTGGCCGAACCAAGGATAAAAACCTTGGCTTCATCGCCGATTATCTCAGCGCGCTCGGCATTGATCTGAAAGAAGCCCGCGTGGTGCCGGATGTCGAGGCGGAGATTGTGAGCGCGGTGAATGCGCTTCGGGCGCGTTATACTTATGTGTTCACCACGGGCGGCATTGGCCCTACCCATGATGATATTACGGCAGACTCGGTGGCCAGGGCGTTTGCTGTCGCCATCGACCATGATCCCAAAGCGGTTGAAATACTGCTCGCCTATTTCAAGGAGATTGGCCGCGAGCCCAATGAGGCGCGGCTGCGCATGGCGCGCATACCCCAGGGGGCCTCGCTCATCGAAAATCCGGTATCAAAAGCGCCGGGGTTTCAGATGGAGAATGTCTTCGTGATGGCAGGTGTTCCGCGCATCATGCAGGCAATGATGGATGAGGTGGCACCCCGCCTGGCCAAGGGCGTTGTCATGCAATCGCGCAATGTGGAATTTCAGGGGGGCGAAGGCGATGTCGCCAAACCCCTGTCCGACATCCAGAACCGGTATCCCGTCGTCATCATCGGCTCCTATCCGTTCCAGTCGCCAGATGGCTTCGCCACGAATTTGGTGCTGCGTTCGCGCGATGTTGCAGCCCTTGAGGCCGCACTGGCGGATGTGCAGGCGATGGCCGCGGCGTTGACGGGAGCAGGCAAGGCGCGGGGCTGGTCTTGAGACGCGACAGATAAATGCTTATGGCGGTGCTCACACCCATGACTTAATTTGACAAGACTTTTGGATCCAAAATGCTTCGGCCTGCATAAGTCCTTGCAATGTTCGCCAAACGCGATAGTCTGGGGATTGGTTTTGGGGGATGAGGGCGCTGTTGTTGCTGGTTTTGGAGATAATATAGAGATGGCGTTGTTGGACGTTCGTGGCGTATCGAAGAATTTTGGGGCGATTCGTGCTTTAACTGATGTGAGTTTTACTGTTGAGGCGGGCGAAGTCGTCGGCCTCATGGGCGACAATGGTGCGGGAAAATCCACCATGGTCAAGCTTATTGCCGGCAATTTTCCGCCTTCGGATGGCGAAGTGGCCGTGGAAGGCCATGTCTGCCATTTTCACAAGCCGATCGAGGCGCGCACCAAGGGCATAGAGGTTGTCTATCAGGACCTGGCTCTGGCGGACAATCTCACGGCGGCGCAGAATGTTTTTCTCGGGCGTGAGATTTCAAAAGGGTTTTGGCCATTCAATGTGCTGGACAAGGATGCCATGATTGAGCGCTCCGCCGCATTGTTCGCTGAGCTTAAATCAGAAACGCGCCCGCGCGATCTGGTGCGGAAGATGTCGGGCGGGCAGAGGCAGGCGGTGGCCATTGCCCGCACGAGATTGTCCAATGCCAAGCTGGTTTTGATGGATGAGCCGACTGCGGCCATTTCGGTTCGCCAGGTGGCGGAGGTTCTCGAACTCATCCGCCGCCTCAGGGCGCAAGGCGTTGCAGTGATGCTGATCAGTCATCGCATGCCCGACGTTTTCGCGGTATGCGACCGCATCATCGTCATGCGCCGTGGCGCCAAGGTGGCCGACAAGGCCGTGGCGACGACATCGCCGGAAGAAATCACCGGTCTGATTACAGGAGCGATCCGTGACGCCTGAAACCGCGAAACCCGCCGAGACCGGTCACGCCGTCTTGGGCGAGGTGGCGAAGATCAAGGAACAGACAATGTTCCAGGCGATGATCGCCAGCCAGCCGTTCTGGGTCCTGGTGGCGCTGCTGCTGCTGGCGGGCTTCATGGCGATGCTCGAGCCAAGCTTCGGCACCGCCGACAATT
>JANOTU010000107.1:0-2261 GCA_031416515.1 Hyphomicrobiales bacterium | reverse complement strand
GGCAGAACACCGCTGGCCACCAGATTGGCGGGCTCATTGGGATTGAAGGTCAGCGCCATCAGCAATTCGCCATCGGCCAGCATCTGCTTGAGTTGGGCCTGGGACTGGGGAAACTGCTTGCCAGCGCGCCACAGATGCGGGTGCAGCAGATCCAGCACATCAAACGACAATGCGGCGGCAATGGTGAACTGGTCTTTTTCAACGGTGAGGAACAGCTCATCGGGATTGACGATGGTCTCGGCCAGAACCTGTTTCAGAAATGTTGTGCCGTGAAAATCAGGCGGTGCTGGATAGCTGACCCGGCCCGGATTGGCCTTGGCAAATTCGGTCAACTCGGTGATGCTCATGGGCGGCTTGGCAATCTTGGCGCCATCGCCGAAAAACGTGAGCTGCGCCATGCCCCATGGGCTCTCCAGTCCCTCAACCCCCTCGCCAAAATCAATCAGCGTCGTGGGCTTGTCTTCGGTATCCACAAGGCGGTAGTTGGGCAGATCTTCGCTGAAGGGCCCAAACAATAATTTATCAGCCTTCATGGCGCGAAAATTCTCGCCATTGATCCAGACGAGATCGACTGAGCCTTGGGTTGTGCCCGACTTCACCTCATCACGCACCCGGCGCACAACTTCCGCCGCATCGGCGATCTTGACATGCTCAAGGGTGATCCCATGGCGCGCGGCAAGCTGTTCGCCAGCCCAGGCGATATAGGCGTTGATGGTTTCGGAGCCGGCCCAGGCATTGAAATAAACCGTTTGCCCCCGCGCCTCGGCTTCAATGGCGGCCCAGTCGGCGGCCCATGCGGGGCGGGTCAGAATTGATGTTGCTGCGAGATAGAGAAGATGGCGGCGGGTGAGCATGGGGATTGGTTCCTTTTCTCCATCATAGGGCGCATCCAGCCATAAGTGAATCGGATTCGCAGGGTATACGCGTCATCTGCGGAGAATGGCGTCTGGTTTCTCCCGGTCAAGGATGACGAACTGGTTGGCCTCCACCAGATAAGGCTGGCTCCATTCACCGTCCGGCCATTGCACGCGAATTTCAGTCTTCTTTGCATCGCCCAGTCCGAAATGAATCCAGCCCATCTGGCCAGACGCATGGCCGCCGCCCACGGTGATTTCGCGGCGCAATGTCTGGGGGCCGCGTTTGACTTCGATCCAAGCGCCGATGGCGCTGCGGTTGGGCGCTGGTTGCTGCAGTTTGATCTGGGTCCAATTGCCAGCACCCGTGCTGGTGTTGCGGTAAGCTTGCGCGTCTTGTCCGCGGTTGACCACCACGAGATCGAGAAGCCCGTCGAGATTGAAATCGGTGAGCGCTGCGCCGCGTGATGTGGCGACACTGGCCACGCCTGCGGCAGCGCCTGCCTCGACAAACTTGCCGTCCTCGCCTTGCAGCAGGAGATTGTTGGGGTCTTTCATGGCGAAATCCGGCATCTCCGCCACATTGCCCTTGGCGATGAACAAATCGACCAGGCCATCATTGTTCACATCCTCAAACTGCGTGTGCCAGCCGGTGCTGGGGCGGAGATCGCTGCCCATATAGGGGCGGTGGGCTGTCACCCCCTTGGCGAAGGCGATGTCTTTGTAGGAGGGCTTGGCCGTGTCGCTCAAGGTCTGCAATTTATTGTCGGCCATGCTGGTGAGGAAATATTCCGGCAGCCCGTCAAAATCGAGATCATAGCTGGCGATGCCCATACCCCAGATGCGCAAGTATTTCCAGCCCTCAGCTTCGGTGTAGAGCGCTGGCGGCTTGCCCGGTTCAACACGCCAGAGCTGCTCCTGGCCCCCCTCATAATATTCGCGGTCATTGGAGACGCGCAAGGAAGGCGTGCCGGAGCGGTTCCAATCGGTGAACAGCATGGAGAGCGGGCAGTAGCTGGGTTTGAGCGCCAGGGGCGCGGCGAACTTGGCGCCGTCTGGCCGGTGCAGCCAGTTGTCGGTGCAGGAACCCCAGGGCGATGTCTCTTCGCGGCGGTTGATGTAATTGCCGATGGCGATGGTGGGCCAGTCGGCCCCGCGCTCCCAGGTGGCGGCAAGGGACGTAGACCAGCCATCGCCGCCGTCAAAGGCCCACGCTTCATTGGCGCGCTCAAACCGGCAATTGCCGAGGCCCTTCATCACCATGTTTTCGCCAACGCGAAGCAGCACGAGATCAGTTGTGTTGTCGCTGCCAATGTCGATGGGATAGGCGCCGGTGACCTTGTCCAGTTCAAGCCCGCTGGGTTGGGCTTTGAATGTCAGTGGGCCGCCCCGTGTGCTTGAGTTGAG
>JANOTU010000106.1:0-2277 GCA_031416515.1 Hyphomicrobiales bacterium | reverse complement strand
GAAGGCCAGGCGGGCGCAGGGGGATACCGCGAGCATGACATTCTGGTGATCACGGAGGAGGGCAACCGGAATATCACGGGGTTTCCCTATGGGCCGGAGCATTTGATTGTGAGGAGCCGTTAATCTTCCCCTCTCCTTTGGGAGAGGGAGGGGCCCATTGCCCTTGCAATGGGAGGGAGAGGGAACACTGCAGTTTATTGTTGGGCTGCGGTGCCCCCTCATCTTCCCGTCGCGAGGAAGGGCGACGGGCCCCTTCTTCTCCCGAGGGAGAAGAAAAGAAGGAATGGGCTTCACATGCGCCTCATGGCGCAATAGAGTGTCTGCATGATCACACCTGATTCAAATCCCATGGTGCGCTTTAGCCAGGTGCAGAAGAGCTATGATGGCGAGACCCTCGTCGTCAAAAACCTGAACCTTGATATCGCCAAGGGAGAGTTCCTCACCATGCTGGGGCCGTCCGGCTCCGGCAAGACCACGACCTTGATGATGCTGGCGGGGTTTGAGCCCGCCACCCACGGCGAGATTTATTTGAAGGGCCAGCCGATCAACAATGTGCCGCCGCACAAGCGCGGCATTGGCATGGTGTTTCAGAATTACGCGTTGTTTCCGCATATGACGGTGAATGAGAATCTGGCCTTCCCGCTGCAGGTCCGAAATACGCCCAAGCCTGAAATCGAGGAGCGGGTGAAGAAGATCCTGAAAATGGTGGAACTGCCCAACATGGGCAACCGCCGCCCCGGCCAGCTTTCCGGCGGCCAGCAGCAGCGCGTGGCGGTGGCGCGCGCCCTGGTGTTTGAGCCTGATCTGGTGTTGATGGATGAGCCGCTCGGCGCCCTCGACAAGCAGCTCCGCGAACAGATGCAATATGAGATCAAGCATATTCATGACCGGCTGGGTGTTACAGTGGTTTATGTCACGCATGACCAGTCCGAAGCCCTCACCATGTCGAACCGCATCGCCGTGTTCAATGACGGCGTGGTGGAGCAGCTTTCAACGCCCGATGAGCTTTACGAGCGCCCGCAGAATTCCTTCGTCGCCCAGTTCATTGGCGAGAACAACAAGCTGAAAGGCACCATCATGGAGATGGCGGCGGACAAGGTTGCCACTGTGAAGCTCGACTCCGGAGATATCGTGAAGGCGCTCGCGGTCAATGTCAGCGCCCGAGGCGAGCGCACCTTGCTGTCACTCCGGCCTGAGCGCGTGGAGATCAATCCGGTCCCGTCGCTGTCCGACGTCAATCTCAAAGGTTCGATTGAGGAATTGATCTATCTCGGTGATCATATCCGGGCGCGCCTCAGCGTGGCCGGGCACAACAATTTCGTCGTCAAACTGCCAAACAAATCCGGCAACGAGCATCTGGTTGAGGGAAGTGATGTGAGTGTGGGCTGGAAGGCCGCCGACTGCCGGGCTTTGGACTTTATTGAATTCAATCACTGAGGGGAGAAGCTCATGGCCACATGGTTATCACGCGGTTGCGCCGGGGCCATGCTGTTGGCTTTTGCCCTGTCGCCACCAGTCAAGGCGCAGGAGTTTGAAGTTGATTTGGCACTGGTGCTGGCCATTGACTGCTCGTTCAGCGTGGATTTCAACGAGTTCAAACAACAGATGGAGGGGCTGGGTCAGGCCTTCTTGCGCAAGGAAGTGAAGCAAGCGATCCGCTCCGGCAAAACCCAGCGCATTGCCATTACGGCGGTGCAGTGGTCGGATGAGAACAACCAGAAGGTGATACTGCCATGGACCATCATCGCCGGTGATGCTGATGCCGATGAAGCGGGCAACATCCTTGCCCGGATGCCGCGGCGCTCGGCGGAGGGAGGAACATCAATTTCTGCGGCGCTGCTGTTTTCCGAGACGATGTTCGACACAGCGCCAAGCGCTGAACGGCGGGTGATTGATGTCTCTTCCGATGGCCGCAACAACATCGGCCCGCCCGTCGCCCAGGTGCGTGACCGGATTGTGGGGAACGGCATCACCATCAATGGCCTCACCATTCTCAATGAATGGCCGACACTTGATATTTATTTTCAGAATCAGGTTGCAGGCGGCCAAGGCCACTTCGTCATGCCAGCCAGCGACTATCAGAGTTACGGCGAAGCGATTTACCGCAAGCTCCTGAAGGAGATCACCGGGCCGGGAGTTTCGTGAGTTGATGAGCGCATGTGTTGAGTCTGGCAAAGCCGGCCTCCGCTCTCTATGGAAACGCGCGTGACTGAAACTTTATTCGATACGGCGCGGTGGCTTGTGGGGGCCATCGCCAGGGGCCTCCTTGGACGAGAT
>JANOTU010000105.1:0-2666 GCA_031416515.1 Hyphomicrobiales bacterium | reverse complement strand
GTGCCTGGCGTTCGCCCAAACGAAAAAGACCACTTTTTAAGAACATAATCCTTGACAGCGTACGCTCAATATCCCATATCCGGCCACGCTCCGGAAATCTGCGGCCAGGCTTTGGTGGCAGCGCTGAAATCCAGCGGGCGGTTTTCAGGACAGTTGGGAAAACATGTTTTCAAGTCAGCTTTTTAACGTCTCCAACCCTCACCCTGAGGAGAGGTCCCGTAGCCACGCCGCCCGCAGGGGCTTGTCACTTTTGAATTGGCGGTGAATTCACGTGATCACTAGGCGATTCGCATCCCGCACAGTAGAAGCCACATCCTGATAATTGCGATCCGGCACCATGATACCAGACATCACCGACGCCTTCATAGAAGAGATGATCCAGACCACGGGCATGGCCCGCGCAGGCTTGAGTTACTGGCGGCAGGGCCGGGTGACCAAACTCATGATTGATCCGGACACAAACGGGATTTCCGCCCTGGTGCAGGGCAGTGAACGGAACCCCTATTCTGTGGCGATCCATTTCGACAGTGAATACCGCATCGCTGATACTTTTGCCGAATGCACCTGCCCGGTTGGCAATGACTGCAAGCATTGCGCAGCGGTTTTGTATGCGGCCCGCAGTTTGCAAGTCTCCGGTGCCAACAGCGCGGCAAGCAACCCGTCCACACGCCCCAGGCCAGTCCCCACCGCACAGCCAGACCCCTTGCCGCAGCCCCTGGTATTCTGGCTTTCGCAGGCGCGGGGACCAGCAATGGGGGCTGCCGGGCTTGAAGTTGTATATGTTGTGATGCCGTTCACATCATATCCGGTCAAGATGCCCAGAGGTCCATCAAGCCCCTTGTCAGCGCCGGTGATGCCGCATGAAATGTTAGTGCAAGTCTGGCTCAAGCAACCATCCACCGATGGCCCGCCCATATGGCGCCAACCCAACCCCTATGACAACGACTGGATTTATGCGCTGCATTCGCCAGTTGATGTGTGGCTGTCAAAGCAAATGAAAGACTACCATGGTGAAATGGCGGGCGGCAGGCCGAAGGGCATGAGCGGGGCATACTGGCTGGAACAAGCCATGGCCACCGGGCACCTGCGCTGGCGCCAGCCTGACGGTCCTGTGCTCCACAAGGCAGACAGCATATCTGCCAGCTTTTGCTGGGTGACAACGGCAACCGGCGAGCAACGGCTGACCTTGTCCGACGTGTCTCCCGCATTGACCCTCTTTGCCTTGGCACCACCGCTGCTGATTGACGGGGAGCGAGGCGCTGTGCACCGGGTGGAGACCACGGTTGAGAGTATTTTGGCAGAACGTCTGCTCCGCCTTCCGCCAGTGCCGACGACTGCCATTACGGCGCTGGCTGGACAGTGGGAAAAAGTTGCGGGCCACGCCGTGCCGCCGCCCACCCACCATAATATGACCGACCTCGGAATGATTGCCCCAACCCCGGTTCTCACTTTCAGGAAAGAAATTGTGGAGGTCTTCCTTCCCCAGAGCGCCACCTATAGCTCGCGGGGCATTGTGAAAACCCCAACGGCGGTGGCGCGCCTGAGTTTTGACTACAACGGCACCACCGTGACCCGCGCGACTGAAGCGACCCTTCTCCTGCGCATCACCGACGATGCCACACTCCAGTTCCAGCGCGATCTGGCGGCGGAGGACCGGGCCTTTGCCCGCATGGCAAAACTTGGATTGAAGCCTGTCAGAACGTTCCAGGAGGCCAAGACGAAAACCGCGCAGGCCTGGGATTTGACGATGCGAATCGGGGCAACGCCGTCGCATTTTGTCGATATTCTGCAGAGCCACGTGCCAACTTTGCAGGCCGAAGGCTGGCGGATCGCCTATGTCCCGCGCTGGTCGCTGGCCTTTGTCGAGATCGAGCCGGACAGTTTGAGCTTTGCTGTTGAACCTTCTGGCATTGACTGGTTTGACATTCGCCTGGGGGCCCGCATCGACGGCAAGCCGATTGATATCCTGCCCCTGCTCCGCCGCATGCTGGCGCAATATGGCGCGGCCCTGCTCGATCATTCCGCCGAGACATTTTCAATTGAAATCGCGCATGGCAAGCTTGCGCAAGTGCCGATGGAGAAGATCAAGCCGGTTTTGCAGATGCTTTTGCAGTTCGCGTCACGCGATCAAGTTGACACCGAAAAACTGCGCTTGCCCGCGCGCGATCTGGCGGCGCTGGCTGATTTTGAAAGCGGCACAAACGCCCACATTCCCTGGACCGGAGCCGAATCATTGCGCAAGCTGGCCAGGGCCCTGACGCAAACGCAGTCGCTGCCCACAAAAACGCCGAAGAGTTTCAACGCCACATTGCGCGCCTATCAGCAGCAGGGGCTGGATTGGCTGCAAGCGCTGCACGGCGCTGGCTTTGGCGGCGTGCTGGCTGATGACATGGGGCTGGGCAAAACGGTGCAGGCGCTGGCCCATATCACAACGCTGAAGGCCGCAAAATCGCTCAAGCACCCGGCTCTCATTGTCTGCCCCACATCCGTGCTGCCCAACTGGCAGGCAGAACTGGCCCAGTTCGCGCCGACCCTGACGGTGCTGCTCTGGCATGGCGCCACCCGCAAGACACTGGCACCGCAAATCGGCGACCACGATATCATACTCACAAGCTATCCGCTGCTGGTCCGCGATGTCGAGACGCTCAGTCAGCATCCCCTGGGCC
>JANOTU010000104.1:0-1569 GCA_031416515.1 Hyphomicrobiales bacterium | reverse complement strand
CTTGCAGCCTTCAGGACTCGCTGAACCGCCCCCTCATCCGGCGCTTCGCGCCACCTTCTCCCGCGAGGGGAGAAGGGAAAAATGGTGAGGTGATGGCCACCATTCTTGACAAGATCGCGGCTTACAAGCGCGAGGAGGTTGCTGCGGCCAAGCGCGGTATCTCTCGTTCAGAGATCGAAGTGCTCGCAAGACAGGCCTCGCCGGTTCGCGGGTTTGCGGCGGCGCTGGACACGGGACGCTGGGCGCTGATTGCGGAGATCAAGAAGGCCAGTCCCTCCAAGGGGCTGATCCGCGCTGATTTCAATCCTGCGGCATTAGCCAAAGCCTATGAGGCTGGTGGCGCGGCCTGTCTTTCGGTTCTCACTGACACGCCTTCGTTTCAGGGAGCGCCGGAATTTTTGAGCGAAGCAAGGGCCGCCTGCGCCCTGCCCGCATTGCGCAAGGATTTCATGCTGGATACCTATCAGGTGGCGGAAGCGCGCGCCTGGGGGGCGGATTGCATTTTGATCATCATGGCCATGGTCGATGACGTGGCTGCCGCGGACCTGGAAGCCGCTGCCATTCATTGGGGCATGGATGTGCTGGCAGAGGTTCATGACGCGGCCGAGTTGGAGCGCGCCCTGAAGCTCTCCACGCGCCTCATCGGCATCAATAACCGCAATCTCCACAGTTTCGAAACAGACCTGGCCACTACCGAGCGCTTGGCACCCCTCGTGCCAAAAGACCGCATGGTGGTGGGGGAAAGCGGGCTGTTCACCTCCGCCGATCTGGCGCGGCTTTCTCGCCACGGCGTCAATGCCTTCCTCATTGGCGAGAGCCTGATGCGGCAGGCGGATGTTGCGGCGGCGACCCGTGCTATACTGACAAAACCATGAGCAGCCTCACCCATCTCGACGCCCTCGGCAACGCCCATATGGTGGATGTCTCGGAAAAGCATGTCACCTCGCGCAGCGCCACAGCAAAAGCGCGGGTGCTGATGCGACATGAAACGCTTGCCATGATTCTGGCGGGCACTGCGAGCAAGGGCGACGTTCTGGCCACGGCCAGAATCGCCGGGATCATGGCGGCGAAGAAAACGTCTGAGTTGATCCCCCTGTGTCATCCCCTGATGATTTCCAAGGTCTCCATCCTATTTGCTCCGTCTACGGATCATATTGATGTGAGCGCCACGGTGAAAGTGGAAGGCAAGACCGGCGTGGAGATGGAGGCCCTGACCGCCTGTTCGGTGGCCTGTCTCACGCTCTATGATATGTGCAAGGCGGTGGACCGAGGCATGACGATTACCGACTTGCGGCTCACAGAGAAATCCGGCGGCAAGTCGGGCACGTTCACGGCGGCACAGGCGAATGAAATCTGAAACATGGGTTCTCACCTTTCCTCCCCCCCTTGCGGGGGAGGTGGCGCGGAGCGCCGGAGGGGGGCCTTGCCGCGAGTTCGGAATCTGCGGCAAGGCCCCCCTCCGTCATGCTGCGCATGACACCTCCCCCGCAAAGGGGGGAGGAAAGGAAGAATTAAGTGCGCATCCTTATCCTTGGCGGCACCAACGAGGCGCGGGAGATTGCTGGAGTG
>JANOTU010000103.1:0-6082 GCA_031416515.1 Hyphomicrobiales bacterium | reverse complement strand
CTTGTAGCGCTCATCGGAAGGGTGAACGGCGACAGCCCCGTCGCCCAGCATGGTTTCGGGCCGCGTTGTTGAAATCACGATCTCGGAAATACCATCAACCGGGCCATCAACCAGCGGATACGCAAACGACCACATGGCCCCCTTGGTGTCGCGGGTTTCCACTTCGAGATCGGAAATGGCGGTCTCCAGAACCGGATCCCAGTTCACCAGGCGCTTGTCCTTGTAGATCAGGCCTTCCTTGTAAAGCTGCACAAAGACCTTGAGCACCGCCTTGGACAGCCCCTCATCCATGGTGAAGCGCTCGCGCGACCAATCACACGACGCGCCCAGGCGGCGCAGCTGCTGCGAAATAATCCCGCCTGATTCTTCCTTCCATTGCCAGACACGATTCAGAAACGCCTCGCGGCCAATCGAGCGGCGATCAATCCTGTTTTCTTTTTGCAGCAGGCGCTCCACCACCATCTGCGTGGCGATCCCGGCATGGTCGGTGCCCGGCTGCCACAGCACATCGCGCCCCCGCATCCGCTCAAAGCGGATCAGCACGTCCTGAATGGTATTGTTGAGCGCATGCCCCATATGCAGCGAGCCCGTGACATTGGGCGGCGGAATCACGATGGTGTAGGGTTTGGCCTTGGGGCGGCGTCCCGGCTTGAAAAAACCGCGGGACTCCCACTCAGAATAGAGGCGTGATTCGATTTCGCCGGGGGCAAAGGTCTTCTCTAACATGATGGGGATAAGCGCCGCTGGTTGAGTTGGCGGCTATAAACACCAGCAGGCTCTGTTGCGCAACAGGCCTTACCACTTCCGCGCCGGAGACCGCCGCGCTTCGGTGGTAAAGTCGATGCCAATCATGTCAGCCTTGCGCCATTTGACGATCGCGCTGCGAATTTGGTTGTCGCCCATCGTTACCAATTCGAATTCATCGGGAACGGCCTGAAAATCCCTGCACACCAGTTTTGCGCCGGTCGCCGAGAGATCGCGAATGGTGCAATCCACCACTGAACCGTGGTTGTTAAAGACGATTTTTCCGCCCTTGAGAACCCGCTGACGCCGGGCGTTCCGGCTTTCCTGCTGACTGACTTCCAAAGGCTTTGTCCCTTCTGATTTTGAAGTTGGCGCTTCCGAATCTACCCATCCGCATTCCGCACGTTAACACATTTCTGCCATGGCATGAGACTGCAATCAATCAAATCCTGCAAGCGTCTCAACAATTCTCGATCTGCGACACAGGAATTGCCCGATCCGTCATTTTTCGGTGTGTGAACGCACCGGCCCACTGGTAAAATAAACTCCCACGACTTTGCCTTTGCGCCACTTCACAACTGCATCCCGTGTGTAAATCTTATTGATCACCAATAGGTTGAATTCATCAGGAACGATCACATCGACCTTGAAGAGCAGCTTTGCGTCCATGGTGGACATGTTGATGATCAGGCAGTCATGGGTTTCACCTGATCTGGCGACAGTAACCCGGCCAGAGCGCACCATTTTCTTTCGATCAACCGCACGTGCTTCATCATCACTCAAAGCCTGCCCCCCCCTCCCTCGTGAGCAAGCGTTCTGCCAAATTTTTGTTTGATTTACCTGCCGCGTCGGGCCACGCGCTCGATTTCCTCGCGGACAAGTTTTTCTACCAGAGCAGGAAGATTGACGTCGAGCCATTGCTTCAGCATGTTGCGCAGCAATTCTCGGGTTATGTCCTCAACCGATCGATCACCAACGGCGCGGCTCAGGATTGTGTCCGCCAGGCGGTTAAATGCTGTGTTGGCCGCCGTTGCCGCTTCAGATGAGAGCAAGCTCGGGTCAACCAATTGAGAATGAGGGTCGCTGGGCCTGAGATGTTTCGCCAACCCTTCATTCCACGCATCGACAACTGAACGATCAGCAGCTGCAGGAAGGTCGGAGTAGTCGTCCTCCACGGGTTGCCGAAGCCTTTGTTCAGGTACAGGGCGTTCAAACACCGGATCTTGCGGTGGCCTTGGCCCGGGTTGCGGCTTTGCAGGCGGCCGGCCAACGTTGCCGCCAAGTGTTTCCGCGAAAACCGATGGTCGCGGTGCCCTTGGAGCTGCCGCCGCGCGCATGGAGGCCTCGCGCTCACGCGCCTGCCAGATCTTGTCCCGGAGCTCGCGAATTTCTTCCGAAGCAGAATTCGGATCGCCAGACTCAAACCTGCGCTGATCTCTCATGTTCGACCTTTGCCGCATATCAATGGGGCGCGGCGCCTGGGGTGGGGAGGATGCCTGCCGCGTCCCCCCAATATCTTCATCAATGGCCCTGCGGATCGAGGCCAGGAGGCTTTCCATTCTGGGTTCGGATGTCACGTCTGGTACTCCAACACGGCGCCCCGGTCGGCAGGAATACACACTCAGCCAGTCGCCCTGAGTCTCAAATAAGCCAAATTTCTAAACTTGTCGATAACCGGCCGGACGCCTGCTGGGCGATTCAGCAAGCTGCGCGCCGGCCAACGGATTAGTCAGAATTCCAGGGTCCTCCCAACCCTCATCCTGCGGTGCGAGCGCCTTGCGCCAAGCCTCGAAGGACGGCCACAAGCTCAGCACCATGGGGCCCTTCGAGGCTCGCAAGGGCTCGCTCCTCAAGGTGAGGAAATGGATGAGCCCCGCATTGTCTCAGTTGGCGAAGAACGATTGAAGCCTATCGACCCTCGGTAGGTTGGGCTAAATGGTGCCGCAGGTTTGAGGTCGACCAACACCATTCGCAATAAGAGCGAATTTAGTTCTTGCATTAACGTACGTAACGGTGTACATTTTTCTCCATGCGCATCACCTCTTCAACAGAACTTCGCAATAACTTGGCCAAGTATTTGGATCAGGTTCATGATGATCATACGCCGATGATCGTCACCCGCGAAGGCGGCAAGCCTGCGGCTGTGATCATGTCGTTTGAGGATTACACTTCCCATGAAGAAACCATGTATCTGCTGCGCAGCCCCAACAACGCGAAACGTCTGCTCGCGTCCATTGCAGAACTCGAGGCTGGAAAAGGCACTGCACGGAAGCTGAGTGAGTGAATATTTCTTTTTCAAAAGATGCTTGGGAAGAGTATCGTTACTGGCAAACGCAAGACAGAAAATTCTTAAAAAAACTTAATGCGTTGCTCCATGAAGCAACCCGAACTCCATACGAAGGCACAGGCAAACCTGAACCGCTGAAACATGAACTTGCGGGCTGGTGGTCGCGTCGTATCACCGACGAACACCGTCTCGTTTATCGCATCAAGGATGGCGCCTTGGAAATTGCGCAGTGCCGCTTCCACTACTAGTTTCTTATCGGCTGACTCTTGGCATTTTCTGCACGGATTTCCGTTGTGAGATTGCAATGCCGGTGCGTTCTCCCGCAGCAATACCCCCCTTTCGGTTCCGGTGACAGTGCACTCAACTCGGTTGCCGCCTGCCGGAATACTTTCATGTCTGGACGACGCCCGCGTGGCAAGGGGTTTGTTGAAATAATTTCGAGAATTTGGCGAGATGCGGTCATGTCTGCGACCTGTTGGCGCGGGTGAATTCCCGCTGGCCCTGATGGGCATGCTCAAGGTTCCAGTCCCAGTCACGGTTGCGCACCCTGAATCAATGCGGACAGTACAGCGGGTTCTCCGGTATCGTCTGCGCTCTGCGCTCCGAGCTCTCATCATTTCTTTCGTCCTCTGCCAAAGCCGGCGGCGGACCTCGTCCCGGTTCCGGTGTTCGTTTGTTCTCTCTGTTCTCTTCTCTTCCAACCCGTCTTCATGGCTCAGTCCGCCTTCGCAAGCGCAAGGCCGGCTTGAAGCCGGGCACATATTCGCCGCCTCGGGCCAGCACCGCCCGCAGACTGGTTCACGCAGTCTGCGCAAGCTTGACTGCAGTACGGGCCATCTTGTTGGCCAGCGCCACCGCCACCACCTTGAATCGCTTGGTGGCCAGCAGCTAGCGCGCCCACAGCGCCAGCGCCGAGGTGTTCTTCACATCGCGCAGCCGCCACAGCACCGTCACCGCTCCTGTATAGAGAAGGCTTCGCAGATCCCGGTTGCCCATCTTCGATATCCGCCCCAGCCTCGCCTTGCCGGCGGTTGAATTCTGCCTGGGCACCAGGCCGAGATAGGCCGCGAACTCGCGGGCTCCCGAGAACACGCTGGCATCGGGAAACAGGGTTGCCGCATAATGGGCGATCAACACGCCCACACCGGGGATGGTTGCCAATCGCTTCGCCCGTTCGTTGCGCTTGAACGCCTCAGCAATGGCGCGGTCGAGGGCGGCGATCTCCTCGTTCAGGGAATGCAGCATCGAAACCCCGGATCAGGTCCGGAGCAGGCTCAGCCGCTGCATGGCCACCACCATGACGGGGGGAAGCGCCACCGTCGCTGCGGCATCGGCGCTTTCATTGCTCACAGCCGCTTGCCTCTCTTCTTCTGCAACCACCGGCTCCGGGCTCTTGCTCGCTGCCATCATCATCGCCACCAGCTCGCCCACGTAGGGTCAGGGCCCTGCGCCACCACGATGCCCACCTCGGCAAAATGGCCACGCATCATGTTCATGACCTGGGTGCGCTGCCCCATAAGGCAGCTCACGCACCGACATGGCAGCGCGTGGGCGAAAGCTTGGCGAAGAACGCGGTCACGTCCTTACGCTTCAGTGCCTTCTTCACGACAACATGCCCTTCAGCATCTTCGGCGTGTCTTTCGGCAGGCTCAGGATGAGGCGGTGAAACTGTTCTTTGCGATGTCGAGTCCGATTGTGGTAATGGTATTCATGGTGGATGGCGCTCCTTCTGTTGGTTTGTTAACAACTCCAGCATGGCACAATTTGATGTCGATTGCAGGCGCCGTCCACCACATCACTGCAATTCGTCAATTCACGAAAAAACGCCAAACACCGGAGCGACTCCCACTCCGGCCTTCGCCACAAGGGGGAGGGTGAAAAAGGTCCACGAATTGCAGCAGTGGACATTAGAGAACAGAATTTTTTACGACACAGTAGAATTAGTCAATGACATCGGCATCTGTGCCAATCCATTTGCCGCGAACGGCGTGGTAATTATCCTCGACATCGTAAAGTGGCACGTTCAGCGCCAGATCGCGCGCGGTCAGGCGGCCTATGGCGGCCAAAAGCTGGTAGGCGGCCAATACCTGGCTTTCCTGGGCGTTCACCAAGGTTGTCCGCGCTGTCACGACAGCGGCCTGCGCGTCCAGCACATCAAGGGTGGTGCGGGTGCCCGCAGCATATTCCTGCTGCACCCCGTCAAGGGACAGCCTTGCCGCCGAAACTTGATCCCTGGCGGCTGTTATGATCTCGCGCGAGGCTTTGTAGAAATTCCACGACGCGGCAACCGCCTGACGCACGGCGCGGGCGACTTCAATCACCTGGATGCGGTTCTGGCTGGCGATCTGCTTGGCTTCGCGCACCTGCGAATAGACCAGGCCCGCCTGATAAAGCGGAATTGACAATACGCCAGCAACCGCAATCGATTCGGAATAGCCGCCCGTTTCCTTCTGAAAATCGTCGCTGATAGAAGCCTGGGCCTGCACTGAAAGCTCAGGCAGAAGCGGGGCCATTGCCAAGCCAATGCCATGAAACGATGCTTCCTCCACAAAAGCCGCCGCCAGAATACTGGGGTTCACCTCCTCAGCCGTGGCGTAGGCCGCTTCGAGCGAAGCAGGCAGGCCCCGCAATTTCGGATAGCTCAGCTTGCCGGGCTCATGGCCGATGATCTGCGCATATGAGGCGATATCAGCAGCAAGGATGGCGCGGGCATTGGACAGCGATGCCCTGGCCTGACTGAGGCTGGCCTGCGACTGGGCAACATCGGTGCGGGTGATTTCGCCCACCTTGAAACGCTCGTTCGCTCCGTTAAGCTGGGACTGCAGCACCTTCACATTTTCCTGCTGCAACGACACCAGCTGGCGGCCGCTATAGACATTCATGTAGGCTTGGACGGCGCTGAACAGCACATTTTGCTCGGTGGCCAGAAGATTTTGCTGCCCTGCCCGAACATTGGCTTCCGCCACATCAGTGCCCTTCACGGTGGCGAAGCCGCGAAACACCGGTTGCGACAGAGTAATGTTCAGAGTGCCCTGGGTCTGCTCGATCTTG
>JANOTU010000102.1:0-2691 GCA_031416515.1 Hyphomicrobiales bacterium | reverse complement strand
CCACATCACCTATCGCCTTGGCCAGCGGCTGTCATTCCTTAAGCCTTCCTCTGCCCCATGGTGGGCCAATGGTGGCGGTGCTCAGATTGACACCGAAGACATCCTTCATCAATTCCGCGAGGCGGTCCTCAGGGATGAAATGCCAGTGCTGCAAATAGACCACCAGTGCCGAGATGTTGGCCCCATACTGCGTTGCCGCCGCCACATCACCGGGAAACACAGCGTTGGCATTCACGCCGCAAGCGCCAGGCACGCGACAACCGGTGCGGGCGGTGCTCGGTAATCTCAACGGGCTGGGGCTTGGGGACATCAAACACCTGGCGCCTCTGGTATCGGGTTGATTGCGCAAGCTCCAGAACCCCGCCGCATCCAGAACACGCTGGTGGAAAATGATCCACGATGACATCGGGAGTTTCGACTTGCTTCAGGGTCGTGCCCTCGTGCACCTCCTGCCCACTGGGCTTCTTGCCGGTCTTTTCACGCAGGTTTTGCGGGCTGGGTTTCTTGGGGCCAAGCCATCGCTTGACGGCGGCTTGCCGCTGTTTCCGCTGTTCAATTCCAAGCGCCCCTCAAGCTCCCTGATCCGCCTGCCCTGCGCTTCGAAGCCCGCGCCAGCAGCGCATAAATCAGCGCGTCCTTCTCAGCGCTCGTCAGCCGACTCAAATCAGGGCGTTCGCTCATGCCCCCATAGATTCAGACTTTTCGATCTTTGGGAATCCCTAAAATGTCATTGGGTGCTGAGGAGTAACGAAAAACCAATCTAAACAGGGGGCTCACGCATCGACAAAGCGACGCGCAGCCGCGGTATGCGCACGACGCAATGCATCAATGTCAATACCAATTGGTATGCCGTCGATAACTTTCCATTCACCAGCAATCATTACGCGGTCCGCCCTGTGTGCACCGCAAAGCACAAGCGCCGCAATGGGATCACCAGCGCCGGAAAAGCGCAACTCGTCCAACTTGTAAAGTGCAAGATCGGCTTGTTTGCCCCGGGAAATCTCGCCAATATCGCTGCGTCCCAGGCAACGGGCAGAACCGGACGTGGCCCACCGCAACGCATCAAGGTGGGTGACAGTCGCATCATATGTCAGCCTATTGATCAGGAGAGCATGCCTCACACTTTCCATCAGATTTGAATTATCGTTGGAGGCCGAGCCATCAACGCCAAGCCCCACGGCAACACCTGCAGCTTCAAGCTCACGCGTACGGCAATGACCAGACGAGAGCAGCATGTTCGATGTGGGGCAATGGCACACCGCTACGCCAGCATGGCCCAGCCGCCCAATCTCGCCATCATTAAAGTGAATGCCGTGCGCGAGCCAAACCCTGCTGCTCATCCAACCCACGTCTTCCATGTAGTCGACCGGACGATGACCAAAGTGCTGCATGCAGTAATCAACCTCGTCGCGCGTCTCGGCGATATGGGTATGAAGCCGACAATCATGCTTCTCAGCGAGAGCTGCCGTCTCGACCATTAATTCACGGCTTACCGTAAAAGGAGTGCAGGGGGCGAGGGCTATCTGCGTGAATGCACCTTCACCCCTCTGATGATAGAGGCCAATGACGCGTTCGCAGTCGGCAAGGATCGTATCGCGGTCCTGCACCGTACTGTCTGGAGGCATGCCACCATCCTTTTCGGATAGGTCCATCGAGCCCCGAGAAACCATTACACGCATGCCAATGGCGCGGGCTTCTTCCACTTGGATATCAATGGCGTTTTCACAGCCGCGTGGAATTAGATAATGATGATCCGCCGCAGTGGTACAGCCGGACATCAAGAGCTCAGTCAGCGCAAGTCGAGTCGCCAATCGATGCGATTCAGGCGTAAGCCGCGCCCAATAAGGCAGCAATGCCTTGAGCCAGGAAAACAGCTCCTTGTTGATCGCTTGTGGATGAGCTCGGGTGAGTGACTGATACATGTGATGATGCGTGTTGATGAGGCCCGGCAACACGACGTGACTTGACGCATCAAAGATCTTCTCAACCGGCTGTAACGGCTCTCCTCCGGCAGGAACCATTTCGGAAATACGCCCATGCTCTACGATAAACCCGCGCGCCGCTCCGTCAGCCAAACAAGCGAGAGGATCCTTAATCCAAAGGCGCATACCGATTTCTCCTCAATAAGTGCCGTATTTATTAGCGCAGCGGGAGGTTCACTTCGGCCACTCTAAATTGTCAATGTGCTGATGATGTTTGCCAAAGAGTGGTTTTGAAGTGTAGCTTCCCACTCCTATACATCAGTCGGGCTTTTTAACGGAGGACTATCTTGAGCAAACTGCAGACAATTCCGGCGCGACGCGGCAAAGCCACTTGGGTGAAAAAGGGGCAAGCAATAAAGATTGTTAACACGCATGGCAATCAGGTCGTCGACTTCTGGGCCTTTGTATCAGGTCAAATGAACGAATACATCGGCATGGAACACTGTCGGGCAACATGGACGCGGCTGTTTCCGATAGAAGGCGATAAAATGTACACCAACCATCGTCGTCCCCTTTTAACCCTTGAGAAGGACACATCACCTGGCCGTCACGACACTCTTATGGCTCCGTGCGACAACGAACGCTACGGTCTTCTTGGCTGCACGACCTATCATGATAATTGCCGTGACAATTTGAATGCCGGACTATTTGAACTCGGGCTGTTCATCCCCTACACGCCTGCCTCCATCAACCTGTTCATGAATATTCC
>JANOTU010000101.1:0-2535 GCA_031416515.1 Hyphomicrobiales bacterium | reverse complement strand
CCCTTTGAACCAAGAGCGGGCGAGACGCCCGCGCTCCCAGGAAAACGCTTGCGTGTCTGGTATCCGGACTAACATCCACCTTGTCAAGACCGAATTTTGGTAGACTTTACCATTGCGCTGGCGTGCATCGGCATCAACTTTGCCTCACCAAGCACTTCGCTTTATGCAGCGCGGACCTCGACGTTTTCACCAACCATCGCCATTGTCAGCGTCAGGCCTGCCGAGGCTGCGAGGAGTTTGGCGTAGTAGGGTTGCACCAGTCTGGCGTCGAGGTGGGTAAGATCCGTAGTGCCGTCGAGGACACCAACCACCGGTTCCGGCATTTTGGCGCGCTCGCCAACAGCTGTGGCGGTGAACACTTCGCCCTCCACTTTGACCGTGATCACGCCGCCTCTGGGCACCCCTGAAATGGCCATCAGCAGCATGTTCAAAATGAGCTTGACCTGTTGTTTTGGTCGGTTTTCTGCTGGGGCCTGCCAGTCCAGCGTCACCTTCTCGGAGCCGACAAAATCGCGCGCCGTGGCCCCGGCCTCGGTCAAGTCAATCAGCGATCCCGCCGAGCCTGCCGCGCCAAAGGCGATGCGGCAGAATTTGAGCTTGGATGTGGCGGTCTTCGCTGAGGAGCGCACCATGTCCAGCGCCATCACCTTCGTCTCCTCGTCCATGTCCGGATCATCGAACAATTCCAATCCGTTAGCGATAGCGCCCACGGGCGAAATAAGATCGTGGCAAACCCGGCTGCAGAGCAGCGCTGCAAGGTCGAGGTCGGACAGGCGGGCATCGGTCATGGTCACTCCATCGCTGATTCGGGGCTGCTTCCTTCTAGGCATTGACGTGGGCCGGGGCTAGTCCCATAGAGCCGCCATGCACCCCCTGATTCACTTGGCGCTCAGCGCTGGCCGCGCCATCATGGACATTTATGCCACTGATTTTGCTGCAAAATCCAAAAAAGACCTGTCGCCCGTGACGGCCGCCGACGAAGCGGCCGAGCGCATAATCCTGGCCGGTCTCGCCAAGCTCGATCCGGCAACGCCGGTCATTTCCGAGGAGGCGGCCGCCTCTGGCCACATCCCCACGGTTGGAGCAAGCTTCTATCTGGTTGATCCCCTGGACGGCACGAAGGAATTCATTTCGCGGAACGGCGAATTCACGGTTAATATTGCACTTGTAAAACAAGAGGTTCCGGTTATGGGCGTAGTCTATGCGCCAGCCTGCAAGCGGATATTCTGGGGCGAACTGGGCAAGGATGCGAGCCAAGGACAGGTCACCGAAGACGGCAGCATTTCATGGGCACCCATCAGGGTTCGCGCTCTCCCCGCAGAGGGTGCCGCCGTGCTCGCCAGCCGCTCGCACCGCGATGCGGAGACGAACGAATATTTGAGCAAAATCAAAGTGATGTCTCTGGTGTCCGCAGGCTCATCGCTGAAATTCTGCCTGATTGCCGCAGGCGAGGCCGATCTTTATCCGCGCTTTGGCCGCACCATGGAATGGGACACTGCGGCGGGCCATGCCGTGCTCCTAGCTGCGGGCGGCAAGGTCTTGACAATAGAAGGAATTCCCCTGACCTACGGCAAGCGCTCGCGCGGCTTCGATAATCCCGCCTTCATCGCCAGCGCATAAAGTTTTAACCATCCAAGGCTACTATGCCGCCACACAGTCGTGTGAGTGAGGTGTTGTGATGATCAAGAAGCTATTGACCGGATTCGCCGTGGGGCTGGCGCTTTTCGCCGCCGCCTCCATCACCAGCTATGCTTTTGCCAAGAATGCCGCCCAGCGCGATACTTATACCACCGATGAAATCCTCGAGGCAGGCCACGGCTTCTTTGGCGCCGCCTCGCGCGAGCTTGCCGGAATGGTCAATTATGTCTTTGAATCACAAGGAGAACCCACCGCCTACATCGTCGGCGAAGAAGCCTCCGGCGCATTCGTCGGCGGCCTCAGATACGGCGAAGGCACCATCCACTACAAGAACGGCGCAAGCCAAAAAATCTACTGGCAGGGCCCGTCAATCGGCTATGATTTCGGCGGCAACGGCTCGCGCGCCATGGTGCTGGTCTATAATTCCGACAGCCCCCGCGATCTCTATCACCGCTTCGGCGGCGTCGATGGTTCAGCCTATTTCATCGGCGGTTTGGGCGTGAATTTCCAAAAGCGCGACGACATCGTGCTCGCCCCCATCCGCACCGGCGTGGGCCTGCGCCTCGGCGCCAATGTGGGCTATCTCAAATATTCGCCGAAGCCACGGTGGAATCCCTTCTGAGCGGGCCTTTTTCTCGCCCGATTTGTCTTGCAGGAGCAACCCTGCTCCACTTTGAACGCAAGGCATCAGCAATGAAATCAATACTATCAGCAGCACTTCTTGCCGCACTATGGACAGCGCCCGCAATGGCATCCGGCGCAGCGGGGACATGGTCCATGTCCAATGGCAAGGTAACCGTCCGCGTCAGCGATTGCGGCCCCGGCATTTGCGGCACCATCGTCGGCCTCAAGGAACCAATCAGCAAGATTGACGGCAAGCCCAAGGTTGACCGCGAG
>JANOTU010000100.1:0-2392 GCA_031416515.1 Hyphomicrobiales bacterium | reverse complement strand
TGGCGCAAGATGAACCCGGTTGCCGGTTTTGATGCGCCGGAGCCGGGAAGCGCCGCATGGCTCTGCTGGCTCAATGCCGAGCTTTCCAAGCCGCTGGGCTTCCTGCCGCAGTTTCGCAGCGTCTCAGACGAAACCCGCGAGCTGCTCGATCTTCTGACCCTGGTCCGCGAAACCCTGGGCGGCCCGGACCCCAAGGCGATCGGCTGTTTCATTCTCTCCATGACGCAGCATGCCGGAGACGTTCTGGGCCTCTATCTCCTCGCCAAATATTGCGGGCTGTTCAGCGATGAAACGGCGCGCGAATCCTGCCGTCTGCGCATTGTTCCCTTGTTTGAAACCATTGATGATTTGCGGCGGGCACCCGCTATTCTCAAGGATATTTTGGCAACCCCTGTCGTGCAAGGCTCCATCAAGGCCCATGGTGGGCGTCAGGAATTGATGCTGGGCTATTCTGACTCAAACAAGGATGGCGGCTTCTTCTGCGCCAGCTTCGAGCTGTTCGAGGCCCAGCGCCGCTTGATCCGCATTGGCCGCGATGCGGGCGTTGAGATAAGCTTCTTCCATGGCCGTGGCGGCTCAGTCAGCCGGGGGGGTGCGCCCACAGGCCGCGCCATTGCCGCCCAGCCCGCAGGCACAATTGCCGGCCGCATGCGCGTCACCGAGCAAGGGGAAGTGGTTTCATCCAAATTCGCCAATCGCGGCACCGCACTCTACAATCTCGAAGTGCTGGCATCGAGCGTGCTTGTCCACACGCTCAAATCCCTCGACGAGCTGGAACTGAAAATCGTTTTCGAGCACCAGCAGGCGGTGGAATCCATCGCCAATGGCTCCTTCCGGCATTACCGCAAACTGGCGGAAGACCCCGCCCTCCTGTCCTATTTCCAGAGCGCGTCGCCAGTGGAGGAACTCGCCAATCTGAAACTGGGCTCGCGCCCCGCGCGGCGTTTCGGGGCCACCGGCATCAATGATCTCCGCGCCATTCCCTGGGTCTTCGCCTGGAGCCAGAACCGCCATCTCCTCACCGGCTGGTATGGCCTGGGCTACGCCTTTGATGACTTCCTCGTGCCCCGCGGCGGTGAAGGCCTGAAGTTGCTCCGCGACATGTACAACCGCTCGCGCGGCTTTCGCCTCGCCGTTGATGAAGTCGAAAAATCCCTCTACCTCGCCGATATGCGCGTCGCCGAGCAATATGCCAGCCTTGTGCCCGACCGCAATGACGGCGAGCGGATCTATGCCCTCATCGCCCACGAACACCGCCGCACCTCGCGCGCCATCCTCGAACTCACCGGCGAAAAAACCCTCTGCGAGCGCTTTGAAGGCCTGCAACGCCGCTTCGAGCGTGTCCGCCCCATGGTCGACCAAGCCAACCGCTGGCAAGTCGATCTCCTGCGCCAGACCAGAGGGCGTGATCCCGACGAAAAACTGATGATGCCACTGCTGATGACCATGAACTGCGTGGCGGCGGGACTGGGCTGGACGGGTTAGGCCCTGCTTATGCCAATGGCCAAAAGAACATGACCCTTTGTCCTTCCCCCCCCCCTCGCGGGGGAAGGTGGATCGCAGCCGTCAGGCTGCGAGCCGGATGAGGGGGCGGTGAGCCAAGTCCTGTGGCCTGCAGGACGCGCTGAACCACCCCCTCATCCGACGTCGCGCCTGCGGCGCGCCGCCACCTTCCCCCACGAGGGGGGAAGGAAAAAAGGGTCCGCGACCTGCGGCTCGCGCTTTACAGAAAGCTGATTTGGCCGATTTAAAAGAGCGCCATGCCCAGCCGCACGGTCGAGCACTTCTTCGGCCCACTGATTCAGGCTTTTGCCAGACAGCTCAGCGGCCAGCACAGCCTTGCGATGAATTTCGGGGCTGACCCGGAACATCACCTGCCCGGAGTAGGTCTTCTGCGGTTCCTTGCCGATCCTGGAGCAAGTCTCGATGTAGTCCTCGACCGCTTCGTGAAATGCCTCCCGCAGCCCTTCCACCGTGTCGGCATGAAATCCCACCCCGTCTCGGATACCGGCAATTCGGCCCGTGAAAATGGAGTCTTCGGCGTCATAATCGATCCGGGCGGAATAGCCCTTGTAGGTCATGGTGTTGCTCATGTTCTTACCCCGATCCGTTCCAGAATGTAGCGGGCATCGCGCACCAGGTAACGCTTGGCCTCCTTGGCGGGATGCGGGCGATGGAACGCCCCAACCTCGCCATCCTTTTCGAACCGCACCCGTGATCCACGCCCTTCGATCAGCTGCGCCCCTGTGGCGAGCAACAGGCTTTCGATAGCCGCCCATTCGAAGGTGCCCGACATGGGGTCGGTGAAGACGGCGGCAAGGGTACTTCGGTGCCTGCTGTTCATCACACTTAGCCCATGTTTGACACTCGTATAAAAATATCGAATATTTTC
>JANOTU010000099.1:0-4470 GCA_031416515.1 Hyphomicrobiales bacterium | reverse complement strand
GCCCTTGCGCGCCTCGACGGGCCCTGCGCGGCTCGCGAAGGCGCGAGCACCTCAGGGTGAGGACCTTGGTCCTGGGCATTGTCGTGCTGACCTGCTGGTCGTCGCCTGCCCTCGCCCATGCCAGCGAGCGCGGCCAGATCATGCTGCTGCCCACCCACCTCTATATCATCGGCGGGGCGCTCGCAGTTCTGGCATCGGTGCTGGCGGTGGCGCTGTCACCGCGCTGGCCGGACATTCGCCAATTTGAATGGCGCATTCCAATGCCAGAGGGAGTGGCGCGGCTCACCAGCCTTCTGAGCTTTCTTGCGCTGGCGTGGCTCGTCTACACCGGCCTCTATGGCCCGCCTGATCCCATTTCCAACCCGCTGCCGCGCGCCGTCTGGACCTGGTGGTGGGTCGGCTTCACCCTCATCTGCATCATCGCAGGCAATCTCTGGCCAGCGTTCAACCCGTGGACCTGGGCAGCTCCCGGCAGGCCGCTGTTCAACTATCCCCCCGTACTCGGCCAATGGCCCGCTGTCATCTTGTTCTTCATCTTTGCGTTGTTCGAACTGGTCTACCCCACTCCCGAAGACCCCGCCCGCCTTGCCACCGCGATCATCGGCATCTTCGCCATCAACATCGTTGGCCTGCGGGCTTACGGCAGGACCGCGTGGATGGAGAATGGCGATTGCTTCGCCGTGTTCTTCCGCATGGCGGGAAGTCTCAGCCCGCTGCAATGGCGGCGCGAAAACAGCGCGGTCCATCCCGCCTTCATCCTCCTTGCTTTGGCATCAGTTTCCTTCGACGGCTTCATGCGCACGTTTCTCTGGGCGGGCCTCCTCGGCATCAATCCCCTGGAATTCCCTGGCCGCTCTGAAGTCATCCTCGCCAACAGCATCGGCCTCGCGGCGATGTTCGCGGTACTGGCGGGCGCATTCCGCCTTACAGCCTCCAACCTCGCCATGGCCATCGTGCCCATCGCCCTTGCCTATCACGTCGCCCACTATCTCCCGGAAATCTGGCCGGGCACGATGATGGACTACCATGTCGCCACAACCGTCTACCAAACCCAAACCGCCATCATCGTTGGCGGCCACATCATGGCGGTGATCGCCGGCCACTCTTCGGGCCGCCAACTGGCCCTCAATCTGCTTATGGTGCTATACACCGGTTTCGGACTCTGGCTTTTGTCAACACCGGTGATTTCATAAGTCTCACGGGAAAGCTGCGATGATCGTCTCGATGGGCAGAACAAGAGTTCGGCCGGCTGCCGGGTAAAGCTGGAAGTCATATTTCTGATAGAAGGCCACCGCTGCATCATCAATGGCATGGACAACAAGGGCGCGCACGCCTGCTATCAGCGAAGCCTGAGCTGTGCGCAACATGGCATCGCGCAGCATGGCTGCCCCCAGCCCGCAGCCTGAGTGGCGCGTGTCGGTGGCCAGGCGGCCAAGCAACATGACAGGCACGGGATTGGGCAGGCCCTGGCGTATTTTGCGTGGCATTTCAGCGCGGTCAGCGCTGCCATTGGCCAGACAATAGTACCCGGCAACACAATCAGCTTGCGTCACAACATAGGTTCGGGCGCTCCTGCCTTCACTGGCTGCCGCGTGGCTTTTCAGCCAGCCATCAAGAACGAGATTGCCGCAGCTAAAATCATCAAGCCGGTCGATGAGTTGGATGGACCGTGGCGCGCTGTACCCGGCACCTACGTCCATGGACTTTTGCTGGCCATCAGTTTCTTGAGTGCGGCACCAGGAACCGGAGGATTGTCAAGAATACGGGTGAACGCCTGCCAAGCTTTGGCATCCAGGTTGAACACGCGCTGATCAAGCAGGACATCAACAGCCTGCACCCTGGCGCACTCAATGATGAACTCACTGCGCGATTTGCCAAGCGTGGCGGCGGCGCTGTCAATCAATTCGCGTGTTGCAACGGGAATGCGCATGCTGAGCGTTGTATCGCTCCTGCTGCGGCGGTTGACAGTTGGAATGATTTTCGCTTTCGCTGTCGCTGTCATGGTAGTGTGCCTCTGAATTCAGCTAGGCGGATGTGGTTACAATGTCAATACAGGGCCCGCGGGAACCTTACCCCCGCGACATGAAGGGCTATGGCCGCGCCATCCCGGATCCAAAATGGCCGGGCGGTGCATATGTCGCGGTGCAGTTCGTGCTCAATTATGAGGAGGGGGGCGAGAACAACATCCTGCATGGCGATGCGGCGTCGGAGGCGTTTCTGTCGGAGATCGTGGGTGCCGCGCCCTGGCCGGGGCAGCGCCATTGGAACATGGAGTCGATTTATGAATATGGCGCCCGCGCCGGGTTCTGGCGGCTGTGGCGGCTGTTCACGGGCCGCAAAGTGCCTCTGACCATTTACGGCGTGGCCACGGCGCTGCAGCGCTCGCCCGATCAGGCGCAGGCGATGCAGGAGGCGGGCTGGGAGATCGCCAGCCACGGCCTCAAATGGATCGAGCACAAGGATATGGCCGAAGACGAAGAGCGCCGTTCCATCGCCGAGGCCATCCGCATTCACACAGTTGTCACCGGCGCGCGCCCGCTGGGCTGGTACACCGGGCGCTGCTCGATGAACACCACCAGGTTGGTGATGGAGGAGGGCGGCTTCCTCTATTCCTCCGACGACTATTCCGATGATCTGCCCTATTGGCTGAAAAAGCCCGGCGGCGGCCGCCACCTCATCATCCCCTACACCTTGGACGCCAACGACATGCGCTTCGCCACCCCCCAGGGCTTCAACACCGGCGAGCATTTTTACCAGTATCTGAAAGACAGCTTCGACTGCCTCTACGCAGAAGGCCGTCGCGGTTCACCGAAGATGATGTCAGTGGGCCTTCATTGCCGCCTGGCCGGCAGGCCGGGAAGGGCTTTGGGGCTGTCCAGGTTTATTGATTATGTACAGTCCCACGAGAAGGTGTGGATTCCCCGCCGGATTGACGTGGCGCGGCATTGGCATGAGTGTTTTTGATCCGCAGATGTTCGCAGATGGGCTCAAATCTCATCTGTGAACATCTGCGCAATCTGCGGATAAACCCTAACCGCAGTTCCGGAATCAGCGAATGATCCGGTCATACGCGTTGTGATGGCCGATCCAGAACCAGATCAAGTTGTCGCCATCTTTGACCGCGAGCGCCCGGTATTCCAGCGACACTCGCGCTGACCACAATCGACCGACCGGTTTCAAGCGCAGCGATGGATGATCAGGATCGCTCTTGAGCAGCCGGAAGCTCTTGTCGGCGGCTTTTTTGACTGGGTCAGGCAGATCGTTGTAGCTGGTCCAGAACCCCGGCTTGGTGAAATGCTTCACAAGGGACGAGTGCGGCCCGCGCGGTGATCCGCCAACGCCGCTTCGGCCATATGGTCCAGCTTGCCTGATTTCATGTCGGCCTCGATTTGCCGGTCCCATATGCCTTCGTGATATTCCTCAAGCCAGGCTTTCAACTTTGCCACATCCTGGGGGCCAAGCTCAGCGATGGATTTTTCGATTTTTTCAAGCTTTGTCATCTGAATATCCTTTACCCACACTCTTGCGTCGACGCCCGCGACAGCGCCGCCCAGTTGCCGGAGCAGGAAATTTGGCCGCAGAGGAATTTGGCGAGATCGGCGGCCGGCACCGCGTGGGCGAGGTTGAGCAGGCGGCCGGAATTATCGGTGAGCGTGCTCACCACCATGCCGACCAACTCGCCGGAGCCATTGAACACGGGCCCCCCTGATTCGCCCTTCTGGGTGCTCATGCGCAGCACCATGGCGTCAGGATAGCCGAACTTGCCATAGGCCACGGGGCGGCCAAAATGCATGGAGTCGAGATTGCCGACCCGCGCCGTGTCGCCTTGCGCGTGGGGCTTGCCGAGGGAAAACACCATGGCCCCGCGGGCCACGCAACTGTTGGGCGCAGGCGACACAGACTTGCCCGCGTAACCCCGGAGCTTGATCAGCGCCATGTCATTGCCGGGAAGCACATCGACAACCTGGCCCTTGTAAAGCCTGCCATTGGCGGCCCGGGCCGCGACCGCATAGCCCTTCTTCACCGCCACATGCCCCGCCGTCATCACATAGCCCGAAGAATCGACCACAAAGCCGCTGCCGGAGGTGAGTTCCTTGCCCGGCGCATTGCTGCCCGAGCCCTGGCTGTCAACCTGCGACACCGTCATGGTCACATAGGCCGGCCCGGCGGCTTGCACCAGCCCGGCGATCCCCTGCGTGCCGGCGCCAGCGGCGGTGGGCACAGCGTTTTCCTGAACCTGGATATTGCGGCTCTCCAGCGCCACATCCTGCGCCGCCCCGCAGGCGGCGAGGGTGAGGGCAGTGAGAAGCAGTGGGATGAGGCGCATGATTTTGGTTTTCTGTCCGGAAGCAAGATCGTTGATACTGTTAAATTGCCGACACAGCAAGGTACTGGTTGGGGCTGACAATTCGCAGTTTGCGCTCGAGTGCCTGGATAGGGGTAGGGAAGGACTTTCGCCCTCCCCTCCCT
>JANOTU010000098.1:0-3043 GCA_031416515.1 Hyphomicrobiales bacterium | reverse complement strand
CGCCGGATGAGGGGGCGGTTCAGTGAATTCTGCAGGTGGCAGGACTCGCTGAACCGCCCCCTCATCCGGCTCGCAGCCTATCGGCTGCGATCCACCTTCCCCCGCAAGGGGGGAAGGAAGGATTGGAGAATCTATCACGCCCGGAGCGCTGTATTGTCAGCATCATAGGGGCTTTCAGCGATCACGGTGGCTTTGAACAGCTTGCCCAGAATTTTGATGTTGAGTTCAGCGCCAAGCGCTGAGAAATCCGGCTTCACCATGCCGAGCGCCAGCGATTTGTTCACTCGCCAGCCGAAGCCACCATTGGTGGCGCGGCCGATGAGCGCGGCCCCAGCGTAGAGTGGCTCAGAACCCCGTGCATCGGAGTCAGCGTCGGTTATGCCGTGGACTTCCATCGTGATGAAGCTCCAGTTGCGCGTGGCCGCGACAGCAGCGTCGCGACCCCGGAACTGGCCCTTATTGGGGTGAACGAAACGGTCAAGGCCGGATTCATAGGCTGAATATTCAATGGAAAGTTCGCGCGGCACCAGGCGGTAGCTTTTTTCCAGGGAGAGTGACGACATGGCCTTGATGCCGTAGGGGCGAATGCCGAATTCCTCGCCTGCTGCCATGAGTTGATCAAACAACGCCACTTGCTGCTCAATGGGATGATGAAACTCCCAGCCAAGCTCGCCCACAAAATTGACCCGCAGCGCATGGGCTGTTGTGGCGCCGACGCTGATTTCCTTGCCCGAGAGCCAGGGGAAAGCTTCGCTGGAAAGATCGGCATCGGTGAGTTTTTGAAGAACTTTCCGGGAATTGGGGCCTGCCAGCACCAAAACACCAAGCCGGTTGGTGATCGCATTGAGGCGCACAGTGCCATCAGCGGGGGCGAGCTTGCGCAACACATCATGGTCGTGGCGCTCATAGGCCCCGGCGGATACGAGATAGAATCGGCCTGGCGCCCATTCATAAACGGTGAATTCGCTGAGTACGCAGCCTTTTGTGGTCAGAAGATGGCACAGCGCCACACGGCCCATTTTCTTGGGGATGCGATTGGCGAGAATCGAATCAAGCCACTCTCTCGCGCCCGGCCCTGAGACCTCCATCTTGGCGAAGGCCGACATGTCCTGAAGGCCAACATTGTTCATCACATTGCGGCATTCCTCGCCCACGAATTTGAAATAGTTGGAGCGGCGGAAGGACCATTTCTCCACCACCCGGCCATCATCGGTGGGCGGCGCATGATTGTGGGAAGCCAACAAGTCCGGCGTAGCGAGTTCCGCCTTCGACAGCGTGTAGCCCTTGGGCGCAAACCAACCGGGGCGCTCCCAGCCATAGACGGAGCCAAACACCGCGCCCAAATCCTTCATGCGGTCATAGCAAGGCGTGCGCTTCAGAGGCCTTGCGGCGATGCGCTCTTCGTCTGGGTAATGCGGGGTGAAGACGCTTGAATAGGCCTCTTCGTTTTTGGTTTTGAGATAGCCTCGCGTGGCGTAAGGCCCAAAGCGGCGGGGATCGACACCCATCATGTCGATGGTGGGTTCGCCGCCCACAATCCATTCGGCCAATTGCCAGCCAGCGCCGCCAGCGGCGGTGACGCCAAACGAATGGCCTTCATTGAGCCAGAAATTCTTCTTGTCCCAGGCAGGTCCGATAATCGGCGAGCCATCAGGCGTGTAGGCAATCGCGCCATTGTAGACTTTCTTGATGCCGACTTCGCCGAACGCCGGAACGCGAGCGATGGCTGTTTCGATATGCGGGGCCAGCCGGTCGAGGTCTTCCTGAAACAGCTCATATTCACTTTGGTCGGAAGGCCCGTCCAGGTAGCAGCAGGGTGCGCCCTTTTCGTAAATGCCGAGAATCATACCGCCATTTTCCTCGCGTAGATACCAGCTGGAATCAGCCTCGCGCAGAACCCCCATTTCGGGCAGGCCCTTGACCTGGCGCTCGCGGATCAAGGGATGCGGCTCGGTGACGATATATTGATGCTCGACTGGAATCACGGGAATATCAAGGCCGACCATGGCTCCGGTTTTCCGGGCAAAGTTTCCTGAACACGACACCACATGCTCACTAGTGATCTCGCCTTGATCCGTCGTCACGCGCCATTCGCCGCTGGGCAATTGGGTGATCGCCGTCACCGCCGTGTTGCGGTAAATCTCAGCGCCCCGGTTTCGCGCGCCAATGGCCAGTGCTTGCGTCAAATCGGCGGGCTGAATGTATCCATCATCAGGGTGCTGAATGGCCCCGATGATGCCGTCGGTATTGCACAGTGGCCAGATGTCGTTGAGTTGCGCTGGTGTGAGCATGTTGACTTGAACCCCAATGGTTTCGGCCACACCCGCATAATACATGAACTCATCCCAGCGGTCGGGGGTGCGGGCCACGCGGATGTTGGAGCATTTCTTGAAGCCGACATTCTGGCCGGTCTCAGCCTCAAGCTCACCGTAGAGCTTCACCGAATATTTGTGGATTTGACCCACCGAATATGAAAGATTGAACAGCGGCAACAGCCCCGCCGCATGCCAGGTGGAGCCGGAGGTGAGTTCCTTCCGCTCAATCAGCACCACATCGCTCCAGCCCTTCCTGGCCAGATGATAGAGGGTCGAGACACCGACGACTCCGCCGCCGATCACCACCACACGCGCGCTAGTTTTCATGAAGTCGTTCCTGACTTAAAGCTGGATTGAGCCGACAATAACCTCCGGAAATTCAACCAGCGCGGCAAATTGCGACACTATCCGGAAAATCCGCCTGCTTTGAGGAAGGCGGCTTCGGCGTCTGTGGATGTGCGTCCCAGCACGGCGTTGCGGTGCGGGAATCTGCCGAATTTTTCGATGATGTCGAGATGCAGCTTGGCCCATTTGACCATCTCAGAATTTTCCAGGGATTGGAACAGAGCGACACAGCGGCGTTGGTCGTCAGTGTTTTCGGAATGCTCCAGGGGCATGATCAGCCATTGCGCCTGGTCTGGTGGCAGTTTCAGGTGGTCGCCGCGCGCGATTGAATCCCTGGCCAGCGCCAGCGCCCTGGCATCGCCAGCAAAAGACAGCGGACTGCC
>JANOTU010000097.1:0-2835 GCA_031416515.1 Hyphomicrobiales bacterium | reverse complement strand
CCGCGCCCTTCGGGCCGCTGGCCACCTTCCCCCGCAAGGGGGGAAGGGGAAGAAGGTCAATGACTATGAGCTTTGGCATAACGACCACTTTACAAACGCGCCGCGCTGCCGCAAGAATTGGCCATGGGGATGACAATCATCAATTGTGACATGGGCGAGGCCTTTGGCCTCTACAAGCTGGGCGATGATGCGGGGCTGATGCCGCTGATCTCTGTCGCCAATGTGGCCTGCGGCTTTCACGCCTCGGATTTCAATCACATGCGCTCAACCGTCCGGCTGGCGAAGCAGCATGGCGTGAAAGTGGGCGCGCACCCATCCCTGCCGGACTTGCAGGGCTTCGGGCGGCGAGAGATGAAAATTGGCCGCGAGGAATTGACCAATTGCATTATCTATCAGGTGGGGGCGCTGAAAGGTTTTCTGGAAGCCGAAGGCATGGCTCTCAACCACATCAAGCCGCATGGCTCGCTGTACGGGATGGCGGCGCGCATCGAGGAAATGGCGCATGCGGTGTGCGATGCCGCTGATGTCTTCAAGGTGCCGCTGATGGGCATGATCAACACCTTCCATGAAAAAACCTACTCAGCGCGCGGCCATGAATTCATCGCCGAATTCTACGCCGATCTCGATTACAATGATGATGGCGGCCTGATCATCACCCGCGAACATGCCGCTGTGGATGAGGCGGAGGCTGCCGCCAAGTGTCTTCGCGCCATCCGCGAGGGCAAGGTCAAAAGCGTGGGCGGCATGGATGTGGCGGTGCGCGCTGATGCCATCTGCGTCCATTCCGACACGCCCAACGCCGTTTCCCTGGCAAAAGCCGTGCGCGAAGCCGTGAAATCTTATTTGTAAAACCGAGGACCAGAATGCCCAAGCAAATTCTCTCGCCATTGCCCGGAACCTTCTACCGCAAGTCAGCGCCCGGCCAGCCCGACTACAAGAAAGTGGGAGACATGGTCGCGGTTGGCGATGTCATCGGCCTCATCGAAGTGATGAAGTCCTTCAATGAGGTGAAATCGGACGTCGCCGGAAAAATAGTGAAATTCGTGGCCGACAATGAAGAGCCGGTGATGGCGGGACAGCTGTTGGCTGAACTCGCGTGATCCAGAAGCTGCTCATCGCCAACCGCGGCGAAATCGCCGTGCGCATTATCCGCGCGGCGAAAGAACTGGGCATTGCCACCGTGCAAATCCACAGCGCCGCCGACAAGGACATGCTGGCGGTGAAAATGGCCGACCAGGCGGTCAATGTGGGGCCGCCCCATGCCTCCAAATCCTATCTCAATATCGCGGCCATTGTTGATGCGGCCCGAAGCTCCGGCGCTGACGCGGTTCATCCCGGCTACGGCTTTCTGGCTGAAAACGCCGGCTTTGCCGATGCCGTGGAAGCGGCGGGGCTGATCTTCGTCGGTCCCAAAGGCGATTCCATCCGCACCATGGGCGACAAGGTGGCGGCGCGCGCAGCTGCGCTGAAGGCTGGCATTCCCTGCGTTCCGGGTTCCGATGGCCGGGTTGATGATCCAGCCGAAGCCTTGGCCATCGCCGAGCGCATCGGCTTTCCGGTGATGATCAAGGCAGCGGCAGGCGGCGGCGGTCGCGGTATCCGCATCGCTGAAGGCGCAGAGGAATTCGCCCGCCTCATGGCCCAGGCCAGCATCGAGGCGGCGGCGTCCTTTGGCGATGGCGGGCTCTATCTTGAGAAGGTGATCGCGCGCGCCCGCCATATCGAGGTGCAGATTCTCGGCGATGGTGTGCGCGCCATTCATTGCTTTGAGCGCGAATGTTCCCTGCAAAGGCGGCGGCAGAAAGTCTGGGAGGAAGCGCCGTCGCCCGCCCTGCCCAAAGATGTGCGCGACAAGCTCTGCGACTCCGCCGTGACCTTGGCAAAGGCGGTGAAATACCGGGGAGCGGGCACGATTGAATATCTCTATGATGATCAGTCCAGGGAGTATTATTTCATCGAGATGAACACCCGCATCCAGGTTGAGCATCCGGTGACCGAGATGATCACCGGCCTTGATCTGGTGCGTGAGATGCTCCTGATCGCCAGCGGCCAGCCCTTGCGCCACACCCAGCACAACGTGCGCATGCGGGGCCATGCCATTGAGGTCCGCATCAATGCCGAAGACCCGGCGAAGAATTTTGCGCCCTCTCCCGGCACGGTGTCGTCGCTGCGCGTGCCCGGGGGCGTGGCCACGCGCTTTGATACCATGCTCTATCAGGGCTATCATGTGCCGCCATTCTATGATTCACTTCTCGGCAAGCTGATTGTCTGGGATGAGACCCGTGAGGCCGCCATTGACCGGATGCAGCGGGCGCTGAGTGAGCTTGAGATTGGCGGGCTGAAGACCACCAAGCCCTTGCACCAGTTGCTGGCGGGCGACGCCAGCGTGCGCAAGGGAGATTTCCATACGCGTTGGCTGGAGCCGTGGCTCGAAGCCAATGCCCACAGGCTGGAGGGAGCATAAATGAAAACCCGGTATTCCTATGGCGGCGATGAGCATATCTTCGTTGAGTGCGATGAGGAAATGTCGCTGGAGGCGTTTTTCAAAAGCCTGTCCATCACCAATGCGGTGAAAAAGGCGAAGATCAAGGGTGTCACCGAAATCTGCCCCGCCAACGCCTCGTTCCAGATCAAGTTTGATCCCGACAAGATCAAGCCCGCTGACATGATGAAGGAACTGAAGGCGCTGGAGAAGGCGGCGGGCAAGACCAAGTCAGTTCTGAAAACCCGGATCATCGAAATTCCGGTGCTCTATAATGATCCGTGGACCCATGAAACGCTGATGAAATTCCGCGAGCGCCACCAGGACCCGAATTCAACCGACATCGAATACAC
>JANOTU010000096.1:0-2079 GCA_031416515.1 Hyphomicrobiales bacterium | reverse complement strand
CTCGATGTGGTGCAGCTTCGCGCCCGTGTTGGCATGGTGTTTCAAAAACCCAATCCGTTTCCGAAATCAATTTTTGAGAATGTGGCCTACGGCCCCCGCATTCACGGCCTTGCCCGGAACAAGACCGAGCTTGAAGAGATCGTGGTGGCCAGCCTCAAAAAGGCCAGCCTCTTTGCAGAGGTGAAGGACCGTCTGCACCAGCCGGGCACTGGTTTGTCGGGCGGTCAGCAGCAGCGCCTGTGCATTGCCCGCGCCATCGCGGTCAACCCGGAAGTCATTCTCATGGACGAGCCCTGTTCCGCCCTAGACCCCATCGCCACGGCGCGCATTGAAGAGCTGATTGATGAGCTCAGGCAGAATTTCTGCATCATCATTGTCACCCATTCCATGCAGCAGGCGGCGCGCGTCTCGCAATTGGCGGCGTTCTTTCATTTGGGAACACTTGTTGAGTTCGGCGACACCGATGAGATGTTCACAGCGCCCCAGGACAAACGTACCCAGGATTATATCACCGGCCGCTTCGGCTGATGCTTTCACGGAGATCCCGCAATGCCCGACCATATCGTTCACGCCTTTGACGAAGAGCTGATATCGCTCAAGACCATGCTGGCCCAGATGGGCGGACTGGCCGAAGAGCAGCTTGATCTCGCCATCCAGTCTCTGGTCAACCGCGATACCGTCCTGGCTGACAGGGTGATTGCCGGCGATGCGCGCATTGACGCGCTGGAACGGCAGGTTGAGGAGAAAGCCATTCTCACCATCGCCAAGCGCCAGCCCATGGCGCGGGACCTTCGCGAAGTCATTGTGGCGTTCCGGACTGCCGCTGATCTCGAGCGTATTGGCGATCTTGCCAAG
The DNA here is from genome assembly GCA_031416515.1 of Hyphomicrobiales bacterium. GTDB lineage: Bacteria > Pseudomonadota > Alphaproteobacteria > Rhizobiales > Aestuariivirgaceae > Aestuariivirga. The sequence goes on along the minus strand of JANOTU010000096.1, from coordinate 1,224 downwards.
AACACCGCCAAGCGCACCCACGCCATCTCTGAGGCCCTGCCAAGAAAACTCGTGGCGGGGCTGACCCGCATGGGCCGCCTTGCCCAGGAGGAACTCAAGAACATCCTTGATGCCTATGCCCAGGGCGATGCTGAAAAAGCCTTGGCGGTCTGGCGCTCGGACGAGGATCTGGACGCGCTCTATAACTCGATCTTCCGCGAGCTTCTCACTTACATGATGGAGGACCCGCGCAATATTGGCTTGTGCACCCATCTGTTGTTCGGGGCCAAGAACCTGGAGCGCATCGGCGACCACGCCACCAACATCGCTGAGAACATCTATTACCAGGTGAATGGCAGGACCATCGCCGAGACGCGGTCCAAAAAAGACCAGACCAGCATCACGCCGATTGAAAGCTGGAAGGCGCAGTGAGATGAGCGCTTCGATACTTGTCGTCGAGGACGAGGAGCCGATCCAGATCCTTTTGAGCTACAATCTTGAAGCCGAGGGCTACCGGGTGCGCGCCACCGCCCAGGGCGAGGATGTGAGCCATCTGGTGGACGATGAGCGCCCCGATCTCATTTTGCTCGACTGGATGCTGCCGGGAATTTCCGGCATTGAAGTGTGCCGCCTGCTGCGCTCAAGGCCTGAGACCCGCGATATTCCCGTCATCATGCTGACAGCCCGCAGCGAGGAAGCCGAGCGGGTGCGCGGGCTCTCCACTGGGGCTGATGACTACATCGTCAAGCCCTTCTCGGTGCCGGAACTCCTCGCCCGCATTCGCGGCATCCTGCGCCGCGTCAACCCCGATGCGGTTGCAGAGACCTTGAAGGCGGGCGATCTGGCTTTGGATCGGCGCACCAGACGGGTGATGCGGGGTGCCCGTGACATCGCCCTCTCGCCCACTGAATTCCGCCTGCTGGAACAGATGATGCAAAACCCTGGCCGCGTTTATTCCAGAGCCCAGCTTCTCGACACCGTCTGGGGCCGCGACATCTATGTCGATGAGCGCACTGTCGATGTGCATGTGGGACGCCTGCGCAAATCCCTGAGCCGAGGCCGCGAGCAAGACCCCCTCCGCACCGTGCGCGGCATGGGCAACGCGTTTGATGAAAGGTTCGGGAGGGCGGGGTAGGGCGCATACCAAAGATCACGAGCAATGGGAGGGAATAAGGGTGGGGGTCGCTTCGAACCATCCATTCTTGTTGGCTGATACAAGAACAATCGCCGCCGGAGCGACCCCCA
>JANOTU010000095.1:0-6395 GCA_031416515.1 Hyphomicrobiales bacterium | reverse complement strand
GCCAGCAGGTTGAGCGCCGCCAGTGTCATCGCCAGATATTTTGCGCCGTGCCCGAAGTTGTGCTCCAGCGCATAACCGTGATTTTTCAGCACGTTGAAGCCTTCGTTCTCGATCTTCCAGCGGCCCCGGCCACAGGCAGCGATTTCGGCCACGTTGGCCTTTGAAACCGGCAGGCTGGTGACCCAGGCCATGGATTGTTTGACCTTGCCCTTGGCATCGACAATCTGAAGGCTGATCCAGTTCACCGTCACGGCGTCCTCGCCATCGCGCAAGGGGACATTCTCGATCCAGCGATAGCGGAACGTGTCGGTCTTGCCGCGCTTGGGGACTTTCACCTCGTGCTTTTCCGGCGTGGCACCCGCAATGAAATCATACAGCGCCTTGTGCGAGGCCTCCTTGCAGGTGAAGATGAAATCGTCGCCGTTGTCCTTGAGCATGGAGACCACGGGATGGCAGGCGAACAAGTCATCGCCCAGATAAACCGGGTTCAAAGCCTTCATCCGGGCCCGGTGCGTCTGATACCAGCGCTTCACGGCATTGCGCTCGCAGTCCTGCTTTTCCGCGCCATCCTGCGTGGCGATGAACTCCGGCATCAGCGGCACCACACGATTATGTCCCGGAGCCACCACCGTGGCCGACAGCATCGTGTGATAGCATTCGGTCTTGCCGTTGCTGCGTTTGCGCGTCAGGCAGTTCGGGCAGTCTATCTTGTAGGAGTTGAAGTATTCCGTTCCATCCCAGGCGATCAGGGTTCTGCCGCCAAGCCGTTGAAATCCCTTCTTCATCTCGGGCTCAGCCAGAAGCTTCTGCAGTTCGTCAAAGCACGGCTGCAACAGCGCCGGATCCGCCTCGTCCAGCATGGTGCGGATGTAATTGTCGGACGGTATCTTTTCGACCCCGAACAGCGACTGGCAATTCGAGCGTCCGCGGCCCTTGCCCGATTCCAGGGCTCTCTGGAACGACAAGAACGACTCGCTCTGCATGAAGAACATTGAAAAGCCCGCCAAACCGAAATCCGCAATCGAGATATTGCCGGAGCGCCCCTCCCGCATATCTGGAAACGTCATGCACACGGCTTTCAAACCGTCCAACAAGCGCGATAAATAACTCATCCGCCGCTAGAATCATGTTTTGCGTTCCAGGGCCAGGGTTTTCAGCACCCCTGAGTCAATTCGCCACACACCCAAACCTGCGCATAAGAGGCCGGAAAGAAGTGGAAAAGAGCGCTATTGCCAAGCATTTGGCTACTTTTAGAATTGCTGGTCCGGCAGGGACCTGCTTGACTGCTATATTCCGGTCCGATATATGTTTGTTTGCAATATTCCAGGGAAGAAGATCGGGTCATGAATGTCAGGACTTTGTGTCTCGGGGTGCTTACCACCGGCGAGGCGAGCGGCTATGAGATCAAGAAGGATATCGAAGACGAGCTGTTCAGCCACTTTATCGATGCCAGCTATAGCGCGATCTATCCGGCCCTGACACAACTGGCCGCAGACGGACTGCTCACAGTTCGCGCCGAAGAACAATCGGGAAAGCCAGACAAAAAGGTTTATGCCATCACCGAAGCGGGGCGGCGCGCTTTGGCGAAGGCGATTGCCGTTGTGCCGGCCAAGGACAAATACAAGTCCGAATTCTTGTTTCAAATGCTGCTGCAGGACATGATTTCGCCCGTTGTGGTTTTGGCGGCCATCGACAAACAGCTCAGCGACCTGAAAGCGGACCTGGCCTGTGTCCAAGAGTGTGCAATGTCTGAAACCCAATCGGCAGGCAGCCGTTTTGTGGTCGATTACGGCAATGCGGTGCTGACAGCCTCTGTCACGTGCCTGGAACAAAAAAGAGCCGAATTGCTGCGTTTGATGAGCGTGACAGCGGCAGCGGAGTAAAAGCATGCGGAAATCATATTTTTGGGCCGGAGCCATTACGATGATCCTTGGGGTTTGGATGGCATCGCCTTATTTGTTGTCCAAAAATCCACCGGCAGAGACGCCGGCAACGAGTTTGGAAACTGCCGGGCAAAAGCCAGCGCCGTTCAAGGTGCGGGTCAATACTTTTGAAGCGACATTGCGCAAGGCTTCCGTATCAGCGCGTGGTGTGACCGAAGCCTCCAAAACAGTTGAAGTCCGCGCCCGGACCTCTGGCGCAATTGCTGAATCGAATGTTATTCAGGGACAGCAAGTGGCGCGAGGCGATTTGCTGTGCAGGCTCGATATGGCGGCGCGCACGGCGCAACTGGCCCAAGCCAAGGCGGCCCTGGCCAGCGCCCAGCGCGATTATGATGCTTCAGCCAAGTTGGTGAAGAGCAATCTCACCACAAAATCCCAGTTTGCCGCAGACGTGGCGCGCCTTGATGGTGCCAAGGCTGCCCTTGAAGCGGTGGAGTGGGATATTGGCTGGACTGAGATCAAGGCGCCTGTCGCTGGCATCCTGATTGACAAGCCCAGCGCAGCGGGCAGCAGTCTGGCATCGGGTGATTTGTGCGCCGTGGTCAGCCAGCTTGATCCCCTCGTGATCAGCGTTCAGGTGAGCGAACGCTACATATCCTATCTCTGGGAAGGCATGGTTGCAAAAGCCATTCTGGCCACTGGCGAAAAGGTTGAAGGAACTGTGCGCTTCATTGCGCGCAATTCCGATTTGGCGACGCGAACCTTCCGCGTGGAACTTGCGGTTCGCAATGCTGACTACAAGATTCGCGCTGGTGTGACCGCTGAACTCGTTGTCGATTTGCCGGCAAGCCCGGCGCATTTGCTGCCGGGCTCGCTGCTCGGCCTCAATGACCAGGGCCAGTTCGGGGTGCGCCTGCTCAATGCCGACAAGACCACAAGCTTTGTCGCCGTTGAGGTTATCGCCCAGGAAACCACTGGCATGTGGGTATCAGGCTTGCCCGCTTCCGTGACGCTGGTGACAACGGGCCAGGATTATGTCCGCGACGGCGAGACGGTGGACCCCGTGGCTGAAAAACTGGCAGGCAGCCAATGATCGGCGGCCTTGACCAAATCCTGCGGCGGCCGCGCGCGGTGCTTTCCGCCATGCTGGTGCTGCTGATGGCCGGCATGATCGCCTATGCGACGATCCCCAAGGAGAGCAACCCAGATATCACCATCCCGCTGCTCTATGTTTCCGTGGTCTTGCAAGGGGTGTCGCCGGAAGATTCCGAACGCCTGCTGGTCAAGCCCATCGAAACCAAGCTGCGCGGACTTGAGGGCCTGAAGCAGATCACCTCGGTTGCCTCTGAAGGCCATGCCGGCATTGTGGTTGAATTTGAATCCAATGTGGACGTGGACCAGGCGGCAAGCGATGTGCGCGAGAAGGTCGATCTCGCCAAGTCGGAACTGCCTGCCGACGCAAAAGAGCCAACTGTCACCGAAACCAATTTCAGCCTGCAGCCCACCATTCTGGTGGCCGTTTCCGGCGATGTGCCCGAGCGCACCCTGTATACCCATGCCAAGCAGTTGCAGGATGCCATTGAGGCCATTCCCACCGTGCTTGAAGCCAAGCTCAAGGGGCAGCGCGACGAGGTTCTGGAAGTTGTCATCAACCGCGCGAAGCTTGAATCCTATGGCCTGTCGCAATTTGACATCTACACTGTTGTGACCCGCAACAATCTGCTGATTGCCGCAGGCGCTGTTGACACCGCCACGGGCCGCTTCAGTGTCAAGGTGCCGGGCCTTATTCAGACTCCCCTCGATCTCCTCACCTTGCCGCTGCGCTCGGCCAATGGCACGGTGGTGCTGCTGCGCGATGTGGCGGAAGTGCGCCGCACTTTCAAGGACCGCGCCCGCTATGCGCTGTTCAATGGCCGCCCGGCCATCACCGTTGAGGTGGTGAAGCGCCAGGGCACCAACATCATCGAGACCAACACCGAGATCAGGCGCGTGACCGATGCGCTGGCCAAAACCTGGCCATCGGCTGTGCATGTAAGCTATGCTCTGGACCAATCCGCCACCATCAAGGATGTGTTGCAGACGCTTCAGGACGCGGTGATCCTCGCCATCATTCTGGTCATGGTGCTGGTTGTGGCGGCGCTGGGCATGCGCTCCGGGATTCTGGTGGGCATTTCCATTCCCACATCGTTTCTGATCGGTTTTCTGATCATTGGCCTCATGGGCTACACGGTCAACATCATGATCATGTTTGGCCTGATCCTCTCTGTGGGTATTCTGGTCGATGGCGCCATTGTGCTGGCCGAATATGCCGACCGCAAGATGGCCGAAGGGCTGGTGCCCAAGGAAGCCTATATCGCCGCCGCAAAACGCATGTTCTGGCCCATTGTCTCGTCGATGGGCACGACTATCGCGGCCTTTGTGCCGCTATTGTTCTGGCCCGGAATCGCCGGTGAGTTCATGAGCTATCTGCCAGTGACGGTCATCACCGTGCTGGCAGCATCCCTGGTCACCGCCATGGTGTTTGTGCCCGCCGTTGGTTTTTACATCGGCCGCACCGACAAGGAGACCATGGCGCAGTTCGGCCATTTTGCCGATGATGAGAAGGCTGATTTCCGCCAAATGCGCGGCCTCACCGGGCTATACTTGCGTTTCATTGAGCGTATTGTGCAGCATCCGGCCAAGGTTGCCATCGCGGTTTTCGGCCTGATGGGCGGCATTGTATTTGCTTACAGCCAGAATCCCACGGGCGTGGAATTCTTCGTTGATACCGAGCCCGAGCAGGTCAATGTCTATGTGCGGGCGCGTGGCAATTTAAGCAGCACCGAAAAATTGCGCTTCACCCGCGAAGTCGAAGCGCTGGTGATTTCGGTTCCAGGCGTCAAGAACTACGCGACCTATGCCGGCAATGAATCCGGCGGCGGCGCGCTGGGCAATCAGGATGTGCCAGCCGACGTGATCGGCGAGATTTCCATGGAACTGACAGAGATTGGCACCCGCAAGCCCTGGAAAGAGCTGCGCCAGGAGTTTGAAGCCAAGGTGGCGGATGTGCCAGGCCTGATCGTTGAGGTGCGCGAACTGGCCGGCGGACCGCCCGCAGGCAAGGACATCAGCTTGCAGATCACCTCTATGGACCGGACAGCCGCCTTTGACGCTGCGCGAAAGCTGGCAGGGCACATGCGCACCGGCATGACCGGCCTCAAGGACTTTGACGACGACCTGCCGCTGCCCGGCTATGAATGGTCGCTGCGCGTCAACCGCGAGGAGGCCGGGCGCTTTGGCGCTGACATTCTCTCGGCTGGCACCATGGTGCAGTTGATGACTGACGGGGCCATGGTCGGCACCTACAGGCCTGACAATGTCGATGACGAGATTGACATTCGTGTCCGCATGCCAGCGGCTGAGCGCTCGCTGGCCAATCTTGAATCCATGAAGCTGGCGACGCCGCAGGGCCTGGTGCCGCTGTCGAACTTCCTCACCGCTGAAGTCGAGCCCCTGCTCAATGTGCTGTACCGCTATGACGGCGAGCCTTCGGTGTTCGTGAAAGCCAATGTGACGCCCGGCCTTTTCGCCAATGACAAAATCAAGGAACTGGAAGCCTGGATGAAGCAGCAAAGCTGGCAGGAAGGTGTCAATTTCCGCTTCCGCGGCGCTGATGAAGACCAGGAAAAATCCATGGCCTTCCTGGGCAAGGCCTTCATGGCCTCGTTGTTCATGATGTTCATGATCCTGATCATCCAGTACAATAGCTTCTACCATGTGCTGATCACGCTCTCGACCGTGGTCATGTCAACAGTGGGCGTACTGCTCGGCATGCTGGTCACGGGGCATTATTTCTCGGTGATCATGACCGGCACCGGCGTTGTGGCGCTGATGGGGGTGGTGGTGAGCCATTCCATCGTCCTGATCGACACCTTCCACCGCCTGCGCGATGCCGGCCAGGACGGCGTTGAAGCGGCCATCCGCACCTGCGCCCAGCGCATGCGCCCCGTGCTGTTGACCTCGATCACCGCCATGCTGGGGCTTGTTCCATTGATGCTGGAACTCAATGTTAATTTCTTCAGCCGCCACATCTTTATCGGCAGCATGACGAGTGCGTGGTGGGTGCATCTTTCCACCGCCATGGTGTTTGGCCTGCTGCTGGCAACCGTGCTGACCTTGATTCTGACCCCGGTGCTGCTTGCAGCACCCACAGTTTGGAGCCGGTCACTCGCAAATGTCCGAGCGGCTCGCGCCTTGCGCAAAACGAAAAATATGGTGGGGGCTGAGGCACCTGAGCCAGTGCGGCTGGCGGCGGAGTAGTTTTACCTCTCCCCGATGGGTCGTCGGGTTGTGGTGTCCTATGCCCCAACGATTCGCCGCAGCACAAAGCTTGACAATATGCCGAGCCGGCATGAACCCACAGGTTTTCTTACTGTTCGCACCCGCTGATGCGGGAATAACTGGGCGGATGTGAATCGGAGGATCATCCAAAATTGCCCGCACAGCCGAGGGGGTGTGCTCTACATCCTGGGC
>JANOTU010000094.1:0-5460 GCA_031416515.1 Hyphomicrobiales bacterium | reverse complement strand
GGCAGGATATGAGGTGGTGCAATGAACCGTATGGATAAAAAAATCTGCTTGGTGGCGGGTGCAACACAAGGCTTGGGCGCAGCCATTGCAAGGCGACTCGCTGCAGCTGGCGCAGCGGGCATCGTGATCACCGGACGCAACCCCACCAAAGGCGCTGCGGTTGTTGACAGCCTGACGAAGGCCCACGGCACAAAGGCGATCTTCTGCAGGGCGGACTTCGCCAATACTGACGAATGTTTCGCTGCCGTGGCCGCCTGCGAAAAAGAGTTTGGCCGCATTGATACGCTGGTGATTGCTGGTGCCTCTACTGCGCGTGGCACAATCCTCAGCACCACGCCTGAGGTGTTTGACCACCTGTTCTCGACAAATGTGCGCGGACCTTATTTCTTGATGCAAGCCGCCATCAAATCAATGATAAAGAATAAAATCGAAGGCACCATTTGCAGCATCGGCTCGATCTCGGCTCTGGCTGGCCAACCCTTCATCAGCGCCTATTGCGCATCCAAGGCGGCCCTTTCAACACTCACCGCCAACACTGCGTTCTCAGTCATGGGCAATCGCATCCGTGTCAACCTGTTGAATGTGGGCTGGATGGCGTCTGACCACGAGCGCGAAATGCAACTGGCAGCACAAGGCAGCACTGAATGGGAACGTGAAGCAGCAAGCAAGCTCCCTTTCGGCCGCCTGATTGATCCTGACGAAGCAGCCCGCGCCGTGAACTTCCTCGTGTCAGCCGACTCCGGCATGATGACAGGCGCAATCGTGAACTTCGATCAATCTGTCTGGGGCGCCGTGCCAGGCGTCATGCCAACGCCCACAGCACCGATGACTTTGGAGTAACAAAACCGATATGGCTGTTGCGCCAAAGCGTTTGACGCAACAGCCAATCCCGCAGACCCGGGATGCCATTTGCAATTCTTATGTTCCCCGGTGGTCGCTGCCACCACCCCTGTAGGCCAGGAGTGGTCACTGTGTTTTCGGCAAAGGCTGCATGGTTGATCTGTGCGCCCTCCGCTTCCAGGTCAGCAACATCTTTTGCGAATACTTCGGGCTTGTAAGGAAATAAGTGATTCGATGCGAAACGAACCACTACCCCACGACCGTCATCCCAGGGACAAGCTGGGAACCAGCTTGCAGCTTGAACAGGCCTTGATTATCAAAGCTCCGTTGCGCTGAAAGCTGGATGCCAGCTTGTCCCTGGCATGACGAACCGGGGAGAGAGCCGCCTCGACTCGGAGCTGTTATTTCCTGACAGCCTCTTCCGGCGTCGAACGCCGTCCCATACTGCGCTACTGCAAGTTTGCCTTGCCAGTCTTGCCGGAATGCGTTCATACTACAATGCAACATCAAGGATGAGTGGGTGGACATATTCAACGAGATGGTGGCAAGGACTGGGGGGACCCGGACGCCCTACGCCGCAGTTGAGGCCTGGCTGAAGCAACTTACCAAGCCGGATGTCGAGCGCGCCAAGCGCGAGGCGGAGGAGATATTCCGCCGCCAGGGCATTACTTTCGCCGTCTATGGCGATGGCGAGGCCAGCGAGCGGCTTATTCCTTTTGACATTATTCCGCGCATTTTCGCAGCCTCCGAGTGGCGCAAGCTGTCGACGGGCATTGAGCAGCGGGTGCGCGCCGTCAACGCTTTCATTCATGACATTTACCACCGCCAGGAAATTCTGCGCGCCGGGCGCATTCCCCGCGATTTGATCATTCAGAATGACGCCTTTGTGCCAGAAATGGTGGGCGTTGACCCGCCGCGCGGGCTCTATGCCCACATCATCGGCATCGATATTGTGCGGGTGGCGGAAAACGAATTCTACGTGCTGGAGGATAACTGCCGCACCCCGTCGGGCGTTTCCTACATGCTCGAGGACCGCGAAGCGATGATGTATCTCTTTCCCGATCTTTTCGCCCAGCAGCGCATCGCCCCGGTTGAGAACTATCCCTCAATGCTGCGCAAGACGCTGGAAAGCGTGGCGCCCGCCGCCTGCGAGGGCGAACCCACCATTGTGCTGCTCACCCCCGGCATTCACAACTCCGCTTTCTTCGAGCATGCTTTCCTCGCCGACGAAATGGGGGTGGAACTGTGCGAGGGCGCTGATCTTTTTGTTTCCGATGGCTGGCTCTACATGCGCACCACCCAGGAGCCCAAGCGGGTGGATGTAGTCTACCGCCGCATTGATGACGCTTACCTTGATCCCCTCACTTTCCGGCCTGACTCGGCACTCGGCGTGCCGGGCATCTTCGACCTTTACCGGGCGGGCCGGGTGAGCCTGGTCAACGCGCCCGGCACCGGCATTGCCGATGACAAGTCGGTCTACAGCTATATGCCCGATGTCATTGAATTCTACACCGGCGAGAAGCCGCTGCTGAAGAACGTCAAGACCTGGCGCTGCTCGGAGGCCAAGTCACTTTCCTATGTGCTGGAACATCTGGCTGAATTGGTGGTGAAGGAAGTCCACGGCTCCGGCGGCTATGGCATGCTGGTAGGCCCCACGTCGTCGAGGAAGGAAATAGAAGCCTTCCGCGCCCGCCTGAAGGCGCGACCGTCAAACTATATCGCCCAGCCAACACTGGCGCTCTCAGCCATGCCCACTTTCACCAGTTCCGGGGTTGCTCCCCGCCATGTCGATCTCCGGCCCTTTGTGCTCTCTGGCGATGAAGTGCGGGTGACGCCCGGCGGCCTCACCCGCGTGGCGCTGAAGAAAGGCTCGCTGGTGGTCAACTCCAGCCAGGGCGGCGGCACCAAGGATACCTGGGTGCTGGAGGACTGATGCTCGGGCGCACCGCAGCCGCGCTGTTCTGGATGTCGCGCCATGTTGAGCGCGCCGAGAGCATGGCGCGGCTTCTGGAAGTGGGCTACAGGATTTCGCTGATGCCTGGCGCCATGGACGGCCACCGCGATGAGTGGCTGTCCACGCTGAAAAGCGCGAGTTGCGATGAGGGCTATGCCAAAAAACATGCTGACATCAGCACTGCGAATGTCATCCAATTCCTGCTGTTTGACGAGGGCAATCCTTCCAGCGTCAAATCCTGCCTCCGGACCGCGCGCAACAATGGCCGCGCGGTGCGCACCGCGCTCACCCGCGATGTCTGGGAGAGCATAAACTCCACCTGGAATGAAATCGCGCAGATGAAGCCCTCCAGCATCACCGTGGACCGGCTGCCGGTGTTTCTTGAGTGGATCAGGCAGCGCTGCATGGCGTTTCGCGGCGCGCTTTTGGGCACCATGCTGCGCAACGACAATTATTACTTCAGCCAGCTCGGCAACTTCATTGAGCGCGCCGACAACACCGCGCGCATTCTCGATGTCAAGTACTTCATCCTGCTGCCGCGGCCTTCGGATGTGGGCAGCGACATAGACACCCGGCAGTGGCAGCAGATCCTTCGTTCAGTCTCGGCTCACCGCGCCTATCGCTGGTTCTACCGTGACAGCCGCTACCGGCCCTGGCTGGTTTCCGAGTTTCTGATCCTCAAGGAGCAGATGCCGCGCTCGCTGGTTTTCTCCTATTACTGGCTCAGCATGGCTTTTGATGGGCTCGCGGGTCTCTACGGCAAGCGTTACGACTGCAATGACCTGGCGAGCCAGACCTATGCCCATCTCAAATCCACCACCATGGAAGATATTTTCCAGGGCGGCCTGCATGAATTCCTCCGGGACTTCATGGACAACAACAACAAGCTTGCGGCCTCCATCGCGCGCAACTTCAATTTTCCGTGAGTTCCATGCTGCTCAGTGTCCGCCATGAGACCCGTTACGAATATGACGACACGCTGGCCTATTCGGTGCAGCGGCTTTATCTCACGCCTTTGAGCTTTGCCTCGCAGCGCGTGAAATCCTGGATGATCACGGCGCCCGGCATGGAAAATGCGCTTTCCTACAAGGACGGCTTCGGCAACCAGGTGCATCTTGTGACCTTCAGCAACCAGTCCGGGCCTGTGACTCTTTGCGCTGAAGGCCTGGTCGAAAGCACTGATGCCGCGGGAGTTGTCAGGGGACTCGCCTCGCCGGCGCCGGAAGCTGTCTTCCTGCGCCAGACCCGCGCCACCCTGCCCAGTCCGGCCATGCTGAACCTTGCGGAACGGGCGTTCCAGTCAGGCGAAACCGGGCTCGAACGCCTGCACGCCCTGATGGCTGAAATTCACGACAAGGTCGCCTACGTGATCGGGGCCACCGATGCCCAGACCACCGCCGCCGAAGCGCTGGCCGAAGGCCGGGGCGTGTGCCAGGACCATGCCCACATCTTCCTGGGAGCGGCCCGCAGCCTCGGCATCCCGGCGCGCTATGTGACCGGCTACCTTGTGACCGCTGAGGAGGCCACCGCCTCTCACGCCTGGGCCGAAGCCCTGGTGCCGGAACTTGGCTGGGTAGGCTTCGACGCCGCCAATGGCGCCTGCCCCACGGACCACTACGTCCGCGTGGCCAGCGGCATTGACTGGGCCGGGGTCGCCCCCGTGCGCGGTTCAAGGCGAGGCGGCGCCGCCGAGCGAATGACAGTTGCAGTCCGCGTCGAGATCGCACAACAATAGGCCAAGGCGAAACTTCTGGGGCAGGCGGATGACTTATTGTGTTGGGTTGGTTGTCGATGGTGGATTGGTGATGGCGGCGGACACACGCACCAATGCCGGTGTTGACAATGTCGGGCGCTTCAAGAAGCTGCATACCTGGTCAAAGACCGGCGAGCGCGTTTTTGTTCTGCTCACCGCCGGCAATCTGGCAGTGACGCAAGCCGTGGTCAGCCTGCTCACCGAAAGCGCGCTCGAAAAAAAGAGCGGCGAAAATCTGCTGCGCGCCAAGACCATGTTCCAGGCGGCGCGCATTGTCGGCCGCGCCATCCGCGAGGTGAGGCGCATCGATGGCGAAGCGCTCTCGCCCACCAGCGACGCCTTCGCCGCAAGTTTCATTTTCGGCGGCCAGATCGGCAAGGAGGCCCCGCGCCTGTTCCAGATCTATGCCGAAGGCAATTTTATCGAGGCGACACCGGATACGCCATTCTTCCAGATCGGCGAGCACAAATACGGAAAACCGATCCTTGACCGGGTGGCGCGCAACGATATGCCGCTGGGCGAAGCCGCCAAGATGGTGCTGCTGTCATTTGATTCAACGCTGCGCTCGAACTTGAGCGTTGGCTTGCCGCTCGACATGCTGACTTATGAAACCGGCAGCTTGCGCATCGAGCACACCAAGCGCATCGGCCAGGATGATCCTTATTTCAAGATGCTGTCATCGGAATGGTCAAAGGCCCTGCGCGCGGCCTTCGCCAATATCGAGGCATTCGATATTTAGAGCTTGTCAGGAAATAAGTGACTCGATGCGAAGTGAACCACCACCCCACGACCGTCATCCCAGCGAAAGCTGGGATCCAGCTCGCGGCTTGAACAGGCCTTGATTATCGAAGCTCCGTTACGCTGAAAGCTGGATGCCAGCTTTCGCTGGCATGACGAAACTGGAGAGCGAGCC
>JANOTU010000093.1:0-1779 GCA_031416515.1 Hyphomicrobiales bacterium | reverse complement strand
GCGAGGAGTTTTTTCGCCACCACCACGCCAGATGCTGATGAGGAACCACCAGGAGAGCGCGGGGGCCCTTTGCCGTTGGGGTTGCGCGGGGTGCCGTAATGCGGATTGAGGCCGATGCCGGAATAGGCGAACTCGGTCATGTTGAGGAGGCCCACGGAGACCAGGCCTGCGCGCTTGCCCGCTGCCACAAGCGCTGCATCCGCTTTTGCCGGGGGATTGCGCTTGAGCACAATTGATGCCGCTGTGGTCACTTGCCCTTCCATATCGAACAAGGCCTTCCAGCCGATGGGAACGCCGTCCAGCGCGCTTAAGGGTTTGCCCGCGCGCAAGCGGCGGCGCGAGGCCTTGGCCTCGGCGCGGGCGCGGGGCTCCAGCATGTCGATGAAGATCGCCTTGTCATCGCAGGCGGCGATGCCCTTCAGCGTTTCATCGAGAAGGTCCACGGGATCGAGTTTTCCCTTGCGCAGGTCGCGCCCCAGTTCAGCGGCAGTTTTCATTGTTCACCCCATGATGACGGTGGCGCCGTCTTTTTTCCACGCGAGCAGGACGCCATCCCCCGCCGCGAAACGTGCCCCATATTTATCGGCATGGCCCTCAATTGCAAATGGCTCACCAGATGAGAGCGCCACGCTCATCTGCACGATGTGGCCGATCCGCTGCAGGCGCTCGATCCTGCCGGAAATAACGCCGCTGCCATATTCGGCGGAAACCTGCGCTTCGCCGGTGGTAGCCGCGAGCACATTGACGGCCTCTGCAGGCAGAACGAGGCTGGCCTTGTCGCCGGTCCTGGCCGTGCCGGTGGCGCTTCCGCCAAGTGTTCCAAAGGCTGTATCAAGGGTGACACCGCTGGCATCGGATGATTTCACAATGCCCGGCACAATGGTGTTGCGACCGATGAACCTGGCCACGAACAGGCTGCGGGGCCGCGTGTATAGTTCGTATGGTGGGCTGATCTGCTCGATGCGGCCTTCGTTCATCACCACGATCCGGTCTGACAGCGCCAACGCCTCGGACTGCGCATGGGTGACGAAGACGAAGGTGATGCCGAGGCTCTTTTGCAGGAGCTTCAATTCATTCTGGATGCTCTTGCGCAAGTTGGCGTCAAGGGCTCCCAGCGGTTCATCCAGGAGAAGAATATCGGGTTCAACGACGAGCGAGCGGGCGAGGGCTATGCGCTGGCGCTGGCCGCCGGACAGGCGCTCCGGGCGCTGCTCCGCCACATCCATGAGGCCCAGCTTGTCGAGAATGCGGTCCACCTTGCGGTCGCGCTCAGGGTGGGGTGTTTTTTTGACATCAAGGCCGAAATTGACATTGGCGCGGACACTCATGTGCGGGAACAGCGCGTAGTTCTGGAAGATCATCGAAGTGGGGCGCTGCTCAGGGAGAAGATCATTGATGCGCTTGCCGCGGATGAGGATGTCGCCAGAGGTTATGCTTTCAAAGCCCGCGATCATGCGCAGCGTCGTGGTCTTGCCGCAGCCCGAGGGGCCGAGGAAGGCGATGAACTCGCCCTTGTCGACAGCAAGATTGAAATCGATGACGGCGGCGGCGCCGTTATCGAAGGTCTTGCCGATGTGGGAGAGCTGGAGGTCGTGGGTCAAGAGCGGTCCTTTATAAAGTCCTCACCCTGAGGTGCGAGCGTGAGCCGGGCGCCTCAGGGTGAGGGGTATTGCTTACGCCGACAGGAACTCGTCCCACTTCTGGATCAGGTGGTCATACTCATCGGGCCACTGGTGCCAGTAGGCGACATGGGCTGAGCGGGTTTCGAGCGAGCCGCCG
>JANOTU010000092.1:0-1623 GCA_031416515.1 Hyphomicrobiales bacterium | reverse complement strand
CCATGACCTTCCGCATCAATGACGGCCCCCTGGCTGGCAAAGAGGGCGACAAGGTGCAGAGCCGCGTCATCCGCGAGCGCTTGCTCCGCGAGGCCGAAGGCAATGTGGCGCTGAAGGTCACAGCCAGCGTCAATGAAACCGATGCTTTCGAAGTGGCCGGGCGCGGTGAATTGCAGCTTGGCATTTTGATCGAGACCATGCGCCGCGAGGGCTTTGAGCTGACCGTGGGCCGCCCCCGTGTCGTGTTCCGCAATGATGAGACCACCGGCGAGCGCCTCGAGCCCATCGAGGAGGTCATCGTCGACGTCGACGAGGAATATACCGGCATCGTGGTGCAGAAGCTCTCCGAGCGCCGCGCCGAAATGCGCGACATGCGCCCCTCGGGCACCGGCCGCCAGCGCATCATGTTCCATGCGCCCACCCGTGGCCTGATCGGCTATCAGGGCGAGCTCATGTCGGATACGCGCGGCACGGCGATCATGAACCGCCTGTTCCACGCCTATGCGCCCTATGTGGGCAACATCCCCAGCCGCCATACGGGGGCGCTCTTGTCCAACGCCGATGGCGAGGCCGTGGCCTATGCCATCTTCAACCTGCAGGACCGCGGTCCCATGTTCATCGAGCATGGCACCAGGGTTTACGCCGGCATGATCGTCGGCGAGCACACGCGCGGCAATGACCTTGAACTCAATGTCATCAAGGGCAAGAAGCTCACCAACGTCCGCGCCTCCGGCAAGGACGAGGCCGTGGTCTTGACCCCGCCCATCAAGATGTCGCTGGAAAAAGCCCTGGCCTATGTCGGCGAGGACGAGCTGGTGGAAGTGACGCCAAAGTCGATCCGCCTGCGCAAGGCCATCCTCGACCCCAATGAGAGGAAGCGCGTCAGCCGCTCCAAGGAAGCCACCGACGCCGCCTAGAATAGGATTTTAACGCCAAGAAGAAGACCGTGGAGCGGGCTTGGCCGAGGGGGCCGGTAGGGGGCTAGCGGGGAGGCCCGGATTCCCGCCAGCGCGGCTGGCGGGGGAGATTTAGATCTGGCCCGCCGACGAATGCAGGAGATGACCAAATGAAGCAAAAGAACCCGCACTGGGGAGCGACGCTCGACGATTTTCTGAAAGAAGAAGGCATCCGCGAAGCTGCGAAGGCGGAAGCGATCACCCCCGTGGTCGCCTGGCAGCTTGCCGAAGAGATGAAGCGGCACGGGATCACCAAGGCGGGGCTCGCGGAACGCATGAACACCAGCCGCGCGCCGGCTGACCGAATTCTCAAGGCCAAAGGCAACGTGACGATCGAAACATTGCAGCGGGCGGCGATGCTGGTCGGCCGCGAACTGCGCCTTGAACTTGTTTGAACCGGTTCAGTTCTGACGCTCCTCTGCGCACCGCGCGCACCCCGATGCGCAGCGGGTTGCGGTGACAGTGCATTCAACAATGTCTTCTGTAAACGGACAGTGAATTTGATTGCATTGTCACCGCAACCCTGGGAGCGCGGGCGGCTCGCCCGCTCTTGAGGGAATTACGGTGCCCGTGCAATTAAAATTACTGTCCGTTTACAGGCGCATTTCCAATATGCGCCAGGCGCTGGCGCGGCAAGGGGCACAGGGGGGCGCCCACTGGCAGCGCG
>JANOTU010000091.1:0-1886 GCA_031416515.1 Hyphomicrobiales bacterium | reverse complement strand
CCCATGGTGACACCCCAGAGCGAGAACACGCTCTCATAGGCGGCCTGCGCATCCACCGCGTTGGCAGCACAGGTGTTCGAGGTTCGGTACGGCACCTTGTAACGCCGCGCCAACTGCCCACCCACCACGCAGGCCTTCATGTATTCCGGCGTGCCAAAGGCCGGCGCTCCCGATTTCATGTCCACATTCGAGGTGAAGCCGCCATAGATGAAGGGCGCGCCTTTGCGCACCAGTTGCGTGAACGCCATTCCCGCCAGCGCCTCGGCATTCTGCTCGACCAGCGCCCCCGCCATGGTCACCGGCGCCATGGCGCCGGCCAGGGTGAAGGGGGTCACGCACACAATCTGGTTGCGCGACGACATTTCAATGATGCCGCGCAGCATGGGGTTATCAAGCTTCAGCGGCGAATTGGTGTTGATGATGGTGAACAGCGATGGTTCGCGCTCCAGCTGCTCATGCGAGATTCCGCGGGCGATGCGGGCGATCTCGATGCCGTCGCGGATGCGCTCGGTGCCCAGCGAATAGGCGTTGAACGGCTTGTCGGTCAGCGTCACAATATCGCGCAGGGCTTCGAGATGGCGGATCGAGGCATGCACATCGGTGGGCTCCACCGGATAGCCTGCGATAAAGCCGATGCAATTGAAAAACTGCGCCAGTTTCAGAAACTTCTGATAATCCGCCCGGTTGCCGCTGCGCCTGCCGCCATCGAGGTCAGAACAGTTGGGCGGGCTGCCGACAGTGCCGAACATCATGGCATTGCCGCCCACGCGCTGATCATTCTCGGGATTGCGCGCATGGAAATTGAATTCAGCGGGCGCTGTGGCAATCACCTCTTCAATCATGGCGGGATCAAAGCGCGCCCGCTCGCCATCAAGCTTGGCACCGGCATTCTTCAAAATCTCGCGCGCCTCGGGCAAATTGAAATCCATGCCAATTTCCGCCAGCACCTGCAGCGAAGCGCGGTGAATGGATTCAAGCTCATCGGCGGAGATGATGCTCATCGGCGGAAAGGCCCGCGCAATCCTGGCTCGCGGCAATTGCGGAATCGTGCCCCTGGAACCGGGGGCGCTCCGCCTGGCGCTGTCACGGCGGCCGCGGCGCGAGGTCTCGGGGCTTGAAGAGAGTTCAGTCACTGTGGTTTTCCTCTGTCGTTCACGTGCTATTATCATCAAGGACCAAAAGATAGTCCTTTGCAACACAGTGCGGAGCCATCATTATCCCTTCTCCCTTGGGAGAAGGAGGGGCCCGCGCCTTCGCGGGAGGATGAGGGGATGCGGTGCCCGATAACGAAGCTGCGTGTCCCCTCCCCTTCGCGCGGACGGCGCGGGCCCCTTCCTCTCCCAAGGGAGAGGAGAAAGAAGGACACCACCCATCATGAGCGCTGTTGAAGACCTTTCCCGCCGCCGTGGTGGCCGCGAAGCCCGCAAGCTGCTGCGCTCGCAGCCCATCGCCATGGCCGATGCCGCCGTGCGTACTGGCATGACAGGCGGTCAATACAAACCCCTGACCGATCTGGATATGAGCCGCATTCACGAAACAGCGCTCAAGCTGCTCGAGACTGTTGGCCTCGGCCAGGCTATTCCCACCTGTGTTGCTGCCATGACGGCGCGGGGCTGCTTCGTGAATGCCCACGGGCGCTTGTGTATTCCGCGCGCCCTGGTTGAGGACACGCTCGCATCCTGCGCCCGCAATTTCGTGCTGCATGGCCGCGACCCCAAACATGACATGGAGCCATCGGGAAAGCGGGTCTATTTCGGCACCGCTGGGGCCGCGGTCTTCATTGTCGAGCCCGAAACCCAAACCTACAGAGAGTCAACGCTCGCCGATCTCTATGACGCCGCCCGCATTGTTGATAATTGCGACAACATCCATTTCTTCCAGCGTTC